>NZ_JAKMRM010000014.1:0-49670 GCF_025772105.1 Campylobacter sp. IFREMER_LSEM_CL1846
GATTCGAACCAACGGCCCCCTCCTTAAAAGGGAGATGCTCTACCGGCTGAGCTAACGAGACAATCAAAAAATGAAATTATGCCAAAAGAATATTTTTTTGTCAAGATCTAAAATAAAAATTTAAGCATATTCTTAAATATGCTTAAATTTAAACGATTAAGCTAAGTCCAATGACACTTTTCCATTTTTAATTTCTGCCACCTTAACCTTAACCTCGTTACCAATTTCTAACTTTTCCTTGAATTTAGAATTATGCAATAAACCATCTACGCCATCTCTAAGTTCTACAAAAACTCCAAATTCTACAACTTTTTGAACTTTTCCTATAAATTCTTCTCCGATATCAAATTTAGGCACTTCTTTTCTATCGCGCTTTTTATTAGAACCTTTAGAATGAACTAAATTTAATATATATTCTTTGCTTTGAGAAATAAAATCATGATTAATTCCTGCTATTTTAACCTCACCTTTATCTCTATCTAAGTCAATATTAACTTCAAATTTTTCTATAATCTCTTTTATAGTTTTACCACCTTGGCCAATAATATCAGGGATTTTATTTGGATCTACATTAAAAATTTCAATCTTTGGTAAAATTGCTTCATTAACAACTATGTTTTGATTGGCCTCTTCCATTAATTGTAAAATGTGCTCCCTAGCTTCTTTTGCTTGATATAAAGCCTCTTTTAAAACTTGTTGCTCTATACCGCCAAGTTTTATATCCATCTGCAAAGCAGTGATTCCCTTGTAACTTCCTGCTACTTTAAAATCCATATCTCCATCATGATCCTCAAGACCCATAATATCTGTTAAAATAGCATATTTTTCATCTTCAAAAACAAGTCCCATTGCCACACCTGCCACTAGTTTTTCACTTTTTACCCCTGCGGCTCTTAAAGCCAAAGCACCACCACAAACAGTAGCCATAGAACTAGAACCATTACTTTCTAAAATTTCAGACACTAAACGAATAGTATGAATATAATCCGTATCAATACTAGGATGTAAAGCTCTTTTTGCTAAATTTCCATGCCCTAACTCTCTTCTACCTGGAGCTTTTATAGGAGTAGCCTCACCTACGGAAAAACCTGGAAAATTATAATTTACCATAAATTTTTCGCATATAGGATTTTTTTCTGTTAACAAATCTGACATTTGCGCATCATTATCACTTCCCAAGGTAGCTATAACTAAAGCTTGAGTTTGCCCTCTAGTAAAAAGACACGATCCATGTGCATTTGGCAGAATATTTGTCTCTATATCTATCTTTCTAACATCTTTCAAGCCTCTACCATCCGCCCTTTTATTTTCATTAAGAATTTGACTTCTAACAAGTTCTCTTTTGCACAAATATAAAGCTTTCTCAATATCTTCAATTTTCCATTCATTTTCAATAGCGCTAGCTTCATTTTCAATCTCTTTTGCTATTTGTGAGATTTCACTTGCTCTTTCACTTTTTGCCATTTGGTTAATTGCAATTTTAATCTTTGAGGTATAAGAATTTTTAATAAAATCAACAATTTTACCACCATCTGTTTCTATTTTAAATTCAAGTTTGGAATTTTTTCTATAAGCAGCAAAAACTCTTTCATATTCATTAGAGCCACGCAAAATCGCATTACCTGCAAATTCTAAAGCCTTTAAAACATCATCCTCATTAAGCTCATTCATACAATGTTGACCATTTTGTTTGTTTGCTAAAGCTCTCATTTCTATCATTAAAAGCTCATCTTTAACACCCGCCACATAAAGATCCAGGGTGCTATTTTTTAATTCACTATTGCTTGGATTTAAAACAAATTCATTATTCATACGACCTATTCTTACACCACAAACTGGCGCTTTTATAGGAATATCACTTAAATATAAAGCAATGCTTGCGGCATTTAAACTCATCACTTGCAGATCTACTTCAGGATCAGCAGAAAGAACCATTACTACAATTTGAGTTGGATAAGCATAGCCTTTTGGGAAAAGAGGTCTTAAGCTTCTATCTATAATCCTTGCACTTAAAGTTTCATTATCACCTGGTTTAGTTTCTCTTTTTACATAACCACCTGGAATTCTTCCTGCCGCATAAGCTTTTTCTATATATTGTACCGTAAGAGGTAAAAAATCCTCTTCTACCATTTTTTCTTCTCTAGCAACAGTTGCCAAAACTACAGCATTTTTTTCTTGCATTAAAACTGCACCCGCTGCTTGTTTTGCAACCTTATTAGTCTCAAATATTTCAAGATGATTATTAATATTTATTTCATGTCGCATGATTTTTCCTTTAATATTTTCATCATAGGCAAAAACCAAATAAGCTTTTTAAATTTTAAAAATTAAAACTTAAAAAGCCTGTTTTTGTTTTGCCTATAAATTTATATCTAAACAACCGATTGTTTAGATATAAATTTATCTCTTTAATGGAAGATAATATTTACTTTCTTCTAAAATATCTAAAATTTCATGAGCTTGCAAAATCGTTTTATTTTTAAAATAAAACTCAATATTCACAAAATGATCAATTTTTTGCACACAATAAACCTCATCTACAAAAACACCGATATATTCATATACATCACTTGGCATTAAAGCAGTAGCATAAACAATACTATTTACTTCTTCTTTTAACAAACTTTTAATACATGAAGAAGCAGTAATTCCACTTTCGCAACCTTCATGCAATATTAAAATATTTCTTCCTTTTAAATCCTTTAAAAGATTTCCTTTTCTATAACGATACACATTTTTTAAAATTTTTTCTTCGTAGGTTCTATTGGCTTCACCATAAATATAATCTAAACTTATATCAAAAGCTTTAACTAAAGCCTCATTATAAACCAACTCCTTTGTTTCACTAATCATAGCTATTTGACATTCATCATTATTAGGAGCTTTAATTTGTTCTGTAAATAAAAAATCATATGGAATTTCTAATTTTTGTGCTAGTGCATCAACAAAAACTATCGATTTTAAAGAAGGTGTAATAATAATATAATCTTTTAGTTTGTTTAATGGTAATATATCATATAATTTCTCAAGTGCATCTTTTTCATCTTCAAAAAATATCATATCGACCTTTCATTTTCCTCTAAAGAAAAATCATAAGATACCCCGCCTAATGGATAAAAATTAAACATAAAATATACACCACTTTGATCTTTAGCACTAATACCACCACTTGTAAGTTTAGGTGAAATATCTTTGCGATACATCAAAGAATAATTCCAACATTTTCTTTGATAAGTATAACCTATTTCCCATTTTTCAGGATCTTTGTTCAAATCAAACCACAATCCGCCAAAAATTTGATAATTAGTATTTATATCATATTGGGCTTTAGTTCCTATAAAATTATATTTTTCATTTTCATACATTCTATAAGCATGGTTTAAACTAATCTTCCATTTACCATAATCAAACAAAGCTTCACTAAAAACCTTATCAAAACGATTATCAGCTCCAGAATATTCAGCTTCATTTCTTAAACTTATATAATCATTGTAAAAATATTCTACAACATTATCAAAAGCACCAAAGCTACCTTCTTTAGTAAAGTATTTAACCTTCAAGTTATGATATAATTTTTTTTTGCCTAAAGTATTATAAAAATACTGATACATTGAAAAATTAAGTTGCTCAGGACCATTTTTTAACTCTACAAAATCTTCAGTGATTTCACCTGATTTAGCTCCAGGTAGAAAATAATTAACCCCTAAATATAGAGTATGATAAAAATTTTCATATGGCTTTGAAAGATCTGTATATAGAGAAAAATTATGAGAATTTCTAAATAAATGTTCTTGATTTTTAACATCTGTATTAGAATAATCTACAAAATTTGCATATATCCTTTCTGTGAAAGCAAAATTTAAAAAATCATCAAAAAAACTCGTATGATAAATTAAAGGTAAATCAAAATCTAAAGTTTTAGCATAAATACCCGTATGTCTATAATACCTATGAAAAGAAGCATCCAAGCTATATTGTATATAATTATCAAAAAATCCATTTAAATATCTATGATATTGAAAAGATGGATATTCTTGTAAAGTATCTTTATTGCTAATTTTAGAAGTGTCTATATAATACTTTGCATAAGCACCATAATAATTATCATCATCTGATAAAAAATAATTTATTTTAGAAGTAACTAAAGAAGCTTCGGTTTTTGCGCTAGAACTTAAATTCATATAATCAACATCATTTAAATAAGTAGCATCAACCCATAACCCCTCTTGAAATTCTTTACCTAAAAGACTTTTAAATAAAGATTCATTTGAATATTTAACCTCCAAACCATAGTGTTCTTTATTTTTTAAATTTTCTTCTCTTTTATAACTTGATTTTTCGCCAAAAATACCACCGCTAATTTCACCTTGAGAATAAGGGGTATCAATAAATCTTAAAGTTGAGTATAAGCCATAACCTCTTTTTGTTCTAATCTGAGGTTCAAATTGAATGTCCGCATTATCATCAATAACATAATAAATTGGCTGATTATAATATAGTCCTTCACTTTGTTTTAAAACTACTTGGGGAATTAACAATCCGCTTTTTCTTTTAGTATCTACACTAAAACCAAAATAAGGTAAATACATCACCGGAACATTTTTTACATATAATCTTGCATTATAAAGATGTAAAAAATTACTCTCTTTGTTTAATTTGCCTTCATCAAAACGAATTTCCCAATCAGGATTTTCAACATTACAACTAGATACAACAGACTTTTTACTCATTACAAATTTGTCATCAATTTTAGCTTGATGACATTGTAGCCAAACCTCCAAATCATTATTTGAAAAAAATAAATTTTTAAAAGCTGTAGTGTTATCTTTTAAGTTAATCTTCGTATAAGTAGAATTAGTTCTTTCTTTTTGCCCCCTTAAGATATTAACATCTCCAAAAAGCTCCAAATCTTTTGTTGTTTCATTAAATTTAGCCTCGCTTGCAGTTATCAAATAAAAATCAGATACCACAACTACATTATTTTTTGCCTCTATAATATCATTTTTTTTAACAACATCCAAAGCATAGATATCTACTTTAGAAGCATATAAACTTCCTATGCAAGCCAAAGAAAGTAATATTTTACGCAAGATCTATCACCACTGTTTTGGCCGCATAATCATGCCAAGTTTTTAAAACGATATTGCTTAAAGCCCAAGCAAAACCCAAACCATACAACATATCACTAATTTGCCTCACACCTGCTCTTAAAGCACTTTGAATGAAATTTGGTTTATCTAATAAGTTTTGATCAATAACCATAATCTTCAAAAGCATTTTTCCTAAAGTTGCGCCATATAAATATGTAAATAAACTATGATATGTAAATTGCAAAATTAAAGTTCCACCAGCAAAACGTATTAAAAGATTGTGAATTTCATCATAAGTTTGCATAGAACTAATCTTATCAAATAAAATAATACTCACAATAGCTAAAATCACAAAACTATCAACAATATAAGCTAAAAATCTTTTTTTAAAACTTGCTATTTTTAGCTCTTCTTTTTCTAGTTTGTCAAATAATTCTTGATTTGCGCTCATTTAAGAACCTGAAAAGCAATATCTTTTCTATGTTGTTTTCCTTTAAAATGAACATTATCACAAAGCATATAAGCGTTTTTTTGCGCTTCTTCAATACTTTTTCCAGTTCCTACACAAACTAATACACGACCACCACTAGCATATAGTTTGTTATTTTCTAAAATTACTCCAGCATAAGAAATATGAGAATTTTGCGGAATTTCTCCTATATCAATTAATGCTTTTGGAGAATCTTTATAAGGATAGTTTTTACTTGCACAAACCACACCTACTGCAAATTCATCTTTGATTTTTATACGAGTATTTGCAAGATTTTTATTCACACATGCTAAAAATAAATCCAAAGGATTTTCTATCAAAGGCATCAAAACTTCGCACTCAGGATCACCAAAACGCACATTGTATTCTAAAACATAAGGTTTATTATTTACAACCATCAAACCTATAAACAACACTCCAACAAATTCAGCACCCTCTTCTTTCATACCTTTAAGAGTTGGTACTACTATATCTTTTTTTACTTGCTCTAATAAATTTTCACTTGCTAAAATACTTGGAGCATATGCACCCATTCCTCCTGTGTTTGGTCCCTTATCATTATCCAGTAATCTTTTATGATCTTGTGCAGCAGGTAACAATATAAAATCATCTCCATCGCAAACTGCAAATACACTTAATTCAAATCCGTTGAGATATTCTTCTATAACAACAATCTTACCGGCTTCACCAAAACTCTCTCCGCTAAGCATATTTTTAGTAGCCTCTAAAGCTTCTTCATGGCTTTGAGCAATAATCACACCTTTGCCCGCACACAAACCATCTGCTTTTACCACTATAGGAGGAGTTAAACTCATAATAAATTTCTTAGCTTTCTCATAATCTGTTGTATTTAAAAATTTAGCTGTTTTAATTTTATATTTTTTTAAAAAACTCTTCATATAAGATTTTGAAGCTTCAAGCATAGCAGCAGCTTTAGTAGGACCAAAAATAGCAATATTATTTTCTTTAAAAAGATCTACTATACCCTCTGCTAGAAAATTTTCACTTCCAACTATACAAAGATCAATCTCAGATGCCTTTGCATAAGCTGTAATAACCTTAGGATCTTTCATATTAAGATTTGTTCCTATTTTAGCGGTAGCACCATTTCCTGGTGCAAAATAAAATTCCAAATTATCATTTGTTTTTTGAAGAGCCAAAGCGATAGAATATTCCCTAGCACCGCTTCCTAATATTAAAATTTTCATTATTTTCCTTAAAATATCAAAACCCAAATGGCCGGAGTATAAGTGTCTGACCCTCAAAAAGTCAAAGTATGCCATTAGGTGATTTTTAAAGGCTGCAGCTTCTCGCTTTTTTTTCAAAACTCAAACGAAGTCACAGAACACGGTAAATCACACATCACAGCTTATAATTAATGTGTTGGATCCTCTTTAATACCATATCGAACCATTTAGGCATTCTAATTATAACTAAGAAAACTTAAAAATAGGGTTTAAAAGGATTTTTATAAAATTTTGAATTTAGTTTTGGAGTCCTTTTTTAAAAAATACTTTCCTTCTAAAATAACATCAGCAACAGATGCCCAAATAGTTTTTTCATCTACATAAACTATATCAAATTCAGTATTTTTCATCAATCCTTGATAATTTACTTTTTTAGGTGCATGCTTAACAACATAATAAGGATTCATTGCAAAAATTTGGATTTTCATATTAACATATAAATCAGGATTGGAAGTAACTATTAAAAAACTTTTTTCACATTCTTTTCTTACTTTTTTAACATAAGAAAGCAATAATTGATCATTTGGATTTAGTGCATGTTTATTTAATCTATTTAAATAAAGTTCAGCAAAAGAAAGAGTGCAGAAAGAAATTTCGCTTGCAGTTTTAAAATAAGAATTTTTTATACTTGTTGATTTTAAAGATTTTTTCCAAATTTCTATATCTAATTTTGTAGCACATATATTTAAACCTTGTTTAATTTTCTCAAAAAGTTTCTCTCTAGCCATATTAAAACTATTATTAAAAATAGTAAGATTTTTTTCATAGAAAGACTTTCTCATTGCCTCTAATTTTTCAATGCTTTTTGTAAAATAATCTACTTCATTTTTTATTTCAACAAGCTTTTGTTTTTTACTTTGTATCATTTCTTCAAATTCTTGTCGTTTTTTGCCACTTTCTGTTTCTATTCTCGCTTGTTTTGATTTAATATCTGTAATCAAAGTACTCATTTGGCGATCAAGTGCTAATTTTCTATTTTTCCTATTGTCGATCGAAGCAAGAAGTGCTTGGTAATGACATTGATGAGACAAAAAGACTTCATCATACAAACGCTCCATGTTGATATGTTTTTGTTTATCTTTCATATCTTTATAAGCCATTTCAAGATGTACTATAATATTTTTCATAGCAGAAAAGTCAGCTTGGTTAATGGTATTATCTGAAAAAAGCAAAGTATCCAAAGCTTTATGTAAAAAACGCTTCATAGCAAAAAAATCTATAATATATGGCACCTCATCTGTATTAATATCTTTCACAGCATTGATTGATAGTGTTTCATTATAAAAATACCTTTGAATAGCTTGTGGGATAGTCAAATTTAGAGTAATCTTATCAAGATTATCATAATCGGTTTCTCTATAAAGCTCTTGAACATAAGCATCACGCCTTGTTAGTCTTAAATCCTCCAATTCATCATCACTATCTGTTTTCCAAAAATCTCTTTCTTTGATAAAATCATTATCTCCAAATTCTTGAAATTTAGAAGGTCTTAAATCTGTAATATGCTTTCCATCGGATCTAAACTCAACAAACATACCAACCGTTGGCATGCTTCTTTTATCGTGCCAAGCATGTTTGTTAAATTCAAAAAATGTTTTTGCAAGATTAATTACTGTTCCTCTTCCAGTACCATCCACATAAACCATTATTTTTCCATGCATATCCAAATCCTTGATCTAAAGAAAAATTAAATTCTTATTTTAACTTTGTTTTCATAAATTTACAATAATATTTTAAAATTTATTAAAAATAACTATCTTAGGTATTTAATCTATGTTTTTATATCAATACTTTAAAAATCCAAAGCAAACAGGAGCATTTTGTGCAAGCTCAAAAAAACTAAGCAAACTCATAACCTCTCATGTCCAACATGCAAAAAATATTATTGAAATAGGACCTGGAACAGGAAGTTTTACCAAATATATCCTTAAGCAAAAAAATCATGATGCAAGATTTTTTGCAGTTGAAATTAATCCACATATGGCAAAAAAACTACAACAAAATATAAAAAATATAGATTTAGAAATTAGATCAGCGGAATTTCTACCTGATATGTTAGAAAAAAGAGCAATCAACAACGCAGACTTAATTATTTCTGGAATTCCTTGGGCTTTATTAAATCCCAAAGAACAAGATTTATTATTAAAATCCATTCATGAAGTTTTAGAGGAAAATGGTTGCTTTGCAACATTTGCATATATACTGCCCACGCCAAAAGGAAGAGCTTTTAAGAAAAAACTTTTTACTACTTTTAGCAAGGTAGAAATTTCACCTATCATTTGGCAAAATCTCCCTCCTGCTTTTGTTTATTTTTGCACTAAATAACTATTCCCATTCAATAGTCGCTGGCGGCTTACTAGAAATATCATACACCACACGATTAATTCCTTCTACTTCATTAATAATACGGCGTGAAATATTTTCTAGTAACTCATAAGGTAAATGAGAAAAAGTAGCTGTCATACCATCACTTGCATTCACCACACGCACACAAACTGCATTATCATAAGTCCTATTATCTCCCATTACGCCAACACTTTGCACATTTAAAAGCACGCAAAAAGCCTGCCATGTTTTATCATACCAACCACTGCTTTTTAATTCTTCAATCAAAATCACATCAGCTTTTCTCAAAAGCTCCAAACTAGGCTCATTTACTTCACCCATAATGCGTATAGCAAGCCCTGGACCTGGGAAGGGATGACGATAAACTACATCTTTACTCAAGCCAAGTTCTATTCCTAAAGCTCTTACCTCATCTTTAAAAATTTCTTTTAGAGGTTCAATAAGTTTTAAATTCATCTTTTCAGGTAACCCACCCACATTATGATGAGATTTTATGGTTTTACTAGCCCCTACAACCGAACTTTCAATAATATCAGTATATAAAGTTCCTTGTGCTAAATATTTTACATCTTTATGTTTTTTAGCTTCTTCTTCAAAAACTTCTATAAAGGTATTTCCTATAATTTTTCTCTTTTGTTCAGGATCCCTAACACCTGCTAAGCGACTTAAAAAAATCTCCCTAGCATCAATACTAATTAGATCAATACCTAAAGTATGTCTAAACATATATTCAACTTGCTCTTTTTCACCGCTTCTTAAAAGACCATTATCAACAAATACTACTACCACTTGATCTTTTATCGCACTTGCTAGTAATGCAGCCACTACACTGCTATCAACCCCACCACTAACAGCACATAATACCTTATCATTACCTACTTCTTCTTTAATTTTTTGCGCTTGAGTTTTTGCAAAAGATCCCATATTCCATATACTATCACAATTACATGCATACTTAGCGAAATTTTTTAAGATGCTTTTTCCAAACTCACTATGTTGAACTTCAGGGTGAAATTGTAAAGCAAAAAATTTACGCTTTTCATCTCCAAATACACAAAAAGGACTATTTTCGCTTGTTGCTAAAACCTCAAAACCTTGTGGTAAATTTTCTACCTTATCAGAATGACTCATCCATACTGTTTGTTTTTTAGGTAAATTTTTAAACAAGTCACTATCATTTTGAATATCTATAGTTGCTTTGCCATATTCTTTATGACCTGCTGGAGCTACATTTGCACCAAAATGATGTGCCATAAGTTGCATACCATAACAAATTCCTAAAACTGGTATATTTAAATCAAAAACACCTTTATCACAAAAATAAGCATCATTTGCATATACACTAGCCGGTCCACCGCTTAAAATAATACCCTTAGGCTCTTTAATTTTAATTTCATCTAAACTTACATTAAAAGGTAAAATTTCTGCATATACGCCCTGCTCTCTTAATCTTCTTGCAATGAGCTGTGTATATTGCGAACCAAAGTCCAAAACCAAAATATCTGCTTTTTTCATCTAACTCCTTTATAAATTTAACAATTGAAATTGTATATACCAAACTATAATAGATACTATATATCCAACTAAAATCGTCCATGCATATTTTAAATGAGAATTAAAAGTATAAATTCCTTTCATTTTTCCCATTACCCCCACACCAGCTGCTGAGCCAAAGCTTATTAATGATCCTCCAATTCCTGCTGTAAGAGTTACTAAAAGCCATTGAGTATCATCCATACTTGGATTAGCTTTTAATACCGCACTCATAACTGGAACATTATCTACAATAGCAGATAAAAATCCTACGCTTATATTAATACTAGTAGCTCCAAATTTTGTATAAAGATCGGAAGCATAAGCAAGCCATCCAACAAAATGTAAAGCGCCCACAGCAGATAAAATTCCAAAGAAAAATAATAAAGTATCCATTTCAATACGCGTCATATAATGAAAAATATTCAAATCTTTTTTACCTTGTTTTCTATTGAAAAAATACATATATAAGCTGAGCAAAGAAAGACCAAAAATCATACCCCACATTGCAGGCAAATCGCAAATACTATGGATAAAAACTGCTAAAGCGATAGTTAAAAAACCAAGCACAATAAATACTTTACCACCTGGCTTAATTTCAACTTTTTCTAGATTATCTTTATGAAAATTTGGCTCAACATCAGGCACATAACGCGATAGCAAATAAGCCGTAAGAAACCATCCAATAAAAGAAGCAGGAAAAAGAGCAAAAAATTCAAAAAAGGTAGCTTTTTTTGCCGTCCAAACCATCAAAGTAGTAATATCACCAAATGGCGACCAAGCTCCACCAGCATTAGCTGCTACTACAATATTTATAGCACCTGGGATTAAAAATTCTTTATTATGTTTATCTATAGTTAAAAGCACAGTAGATAAAATCAAAGCTGTGGTAAGATTATCTGCAATCGGAGAGATAAAAAAAGCCAAAATTCCTGTTAGCCAAAATAATTTTCTATAAGTATAACCCCTGCTTACAAGCTTATATTTTAAAGTTTCAAAAACCGATCTTTCTATTAATGCTTCTATAAAAGTCATTGCTGCTATTAAGAAAAACACAATTTGTGCGATTTCCAAGATAAGATGATTAACACTTTCTTCAAGTATTTGTGTGTCTAAATCATTTACTACCATATATATACCAATGACAATAAAAGAAAATGTTCCTATAAACAAAGCAGGCTTAGTTTTGTTGATATGATATTTTTCTTCTGCTGCTATAAAATAATACCCCAATACAAAAATTATTAAAACACCTATACCCAAAGCACTAAAAGCCAAATTTAACTCATGAGTTTGACCTGCTAATAAAAAGCTAATACTAAAACAAAGTAAAAAAAGTATTCTACTCATATTTCACTCTCCAAAGATTGGAATTTTTTTATTTCCTTTACGCTGCCATTATTATCTTTTATTTCATAAAATGGAGCAGCTTTATAACCACATGCACTTAAAAATATTAATAAAAAAAATGTTACAATAATTAAATGGAAGTTAAAAATGATATTAAAACAAGTTGTGATGTTATTGATATATTTGCTAATTCTGAAAAATATAAACATTATAGACCTTTAAAAGCACTTTTGCAATATAAAGAGTTTTTAAAACTGTTTAACCATAATCACCAACAAATGATTACTAAACTCTTTATAAAAAATAATACTTTGATTATTTTAGTTAAACACCACATTGCATATATGGAGCTTAATCACGATAATACCAAAAAAATGATTAAAAGTCTCATAAAAAACTATATTTTAGCTAAGCCAATGAGTAATTTTGCAAAAGTGGAAAATATAAAAATACTTAGCGACAAAAACTTTATATCCAAAAACAATACTTTTAGTGCACATAAAAAAACTCATCTAGAACTTTCTAATGGAAATTTTAAAAACCATTTTGAAAATCCTATTTTATATAATAAATTTGAAGAACTACGAAAGCTTATAAAAAATGCTTGAAAATGAACTCAAAACCTTGCCTAATTTACCTGGCGTGTATCAGTATTTTGATATACAAGGTAAGCTTTTATATGTAGGTAAAGCCAAGAATTTAAAAAACCGCGTTAGAAGTTATTTTAATTTCACTCCAAATCTTTGCCCAAATCCTAGCAATAGTTTAAGAATTCAAAAGATGATTAGTCAGACCCATCATTTAGAATTTATTACCACAAAGAGCGAGGCCGATGCTTTAATACTAGAAAATTCTTTTATAAAACAATTACACCCAAAATACAATATATTATTAAGAGATGATAAAACCTACCCTTATATTTATATAGACTTAAACGAAGATTTTCCAAGATTTGAGATTACAAGAAAAATCATCAAAAAAAATAAAATAAAATACTTTGGTCCGTTTTTTAAAGGTGCAAAAGAGCTTTTAAATGCTTTATATTTATCTTTTGAGCTAAGACAAAAGAAATCTTGCAAAGAACTTTGTCTTTTTTATCAGATTAAGCGTTGCAAAGGTCCGTGCGAGCAAAAAATTTCCAAACAAGAATATGAAAAAATTATCCAAAAAGCCACACAAGCTCTTTTAAATCCCTTATCTTTAACAAAAAATTTAGAAAATAAAATGCTTGAATACGCAAAGAGTGAAAACTACGAAGAAGCAGCTCTTATAAGGGATCAAATTAAAACAATTGAAGATTTAAGTGTAAAAATACAAATAGACCTTGCAAAATTAGAAGATTTTGATATTTATGCTATTTATTGCGAAGAAAACATACTCTCCATGGTGCGTTTTGTAATAAATAATGGTAAAATCATTAGTTCAAATCATAAAATACTAGCTCTTAATAATCAAAACGAATTTGACTTAAATGCAATTTATAAACAATATATTCTAGAAAATTACACACAAGAATCTCCAATAAAATCAACTCATATTTATACACACAAAGATTTTGAAGATATGAAGCTACTGCAAGATCTACTCAGCGAGAGATTTTCTAAAAAATTTTACCTTAAATCGCCAAAACTTGGTGAAAAAAAAGCCCTATGCGAGCTTGCTCTAGAAAATGCAAAAATAAACATACAAAAGCATTTAAAAAATGAGAGTTATTTATTTTTAAAAGAATTAAAAGATTTTTTCAATCTGCAAAATTATCCCAATCATATAGAAATTTTTGATAATTCTCATATGCAAGGTGATGCAATTGTAGGTGCTTTAGTAGCCTTCAAAGATGGGAAATTTGATAAAAGCTCTTATAGACACTATTATTTATCTTATAAAAATGATTATGATCAAATGCTTCAAATTCTTAGTAAAAGAGCTTTATCCTTTGATAAAAATCCACCGCCTGATTTATGGCTGATTGATGGTGGGAATGCCTTATTGAAACTAGCAAATGATATTATTAAAAGTTCTGGAGCAAATGTGGATATTTTAGCTATATCTAAAGAAAAAATAGATGCTAAAGCTTATAGAGCAAAAGGAAGTGCAAAAGATAAAATTTATACTCAAGAAGGAAAAATTCAACTTTCTACCGATGATAAAAAATTGCAATTTTTACAAAAATTACGCGATGAGGCACATCGCTTCGCAATTAGTTTTCACCAAAAAACAAAAAGAAAACAGGACCTACAAAGCTCTAAGTTGATACAACTTGGAATCTCTCAAGGTTATATTAAAAAATTTTTAGATTATTATGGTAGTTTTGATAAAATCAGTAAAGCCGATTTTAATGAATTAAAATCACTTTCCAATGCAAAGACAGCTAAATTAATCAAGGAAAATTTATGATATTATTTATTAGTCTTTTGACTTTAATTTTATGTTTTTTAAATTATTATTTTTTATATCCAATTGATCAAAAATTATTCTATATTTATACCTCTATTAGTATTTTAATATTTATCGCTACATGTATTTATTTAATCATAAAAAATCAAAAACTTAAAAAAGATAATATCATTATTCAAGAAATAGAAAAATTTTTAAAAATATCAAGTTCAACCTCTTTAATAGATCTAAAAGAAAAATTAAAAACATCATTTGAGCTAACGCAAAAACAATTGCAAGATCAAAAAATACAAAACAAACTTTTACAAAAAAACTTGCAATATCTTATTCAAAGTTTTAACTATATGCGATTAGAAAATTCCATTACACTAAAGCCGATTTTAAAAAAATATCAAATAAATACAAAAACAAAAAATATTATTTTTAAGAATATCCACGCATGCATTGTAAATGATGATATGATTGAAAATTTTTTATTACAATGTATTTTATTAGATATAGGCATTAGTAGTGAAATTTTTGATGATTTTCAAAAAGTAGAGAAAAAATATTCCTTTATTATTTCAAAGAAGAAAATAAAAAATACGCTAAACTACACATTTGTAGATGTCAATGTCAAAGATCTTATCAATTTTTTAAGTACAAATTTTAAAGAAGAAAGTTATCAAATAGCAAATTTATACAATGTATTGATTTTTAAATCTTCTAGTTTTGAAAATAATCTAATTTTAAATATAACCAATCAATTTTGCTCAAATAATCAAATCGTAGATAGCCTAAGTGATTTTAAGAATGCTTTAAAATTAAATTTTAGATTAATTTTGGTTGATTATGAAGTCATAAAGTTCGATATTTTACATTTTACTCAAATACTACATGAGTATAAAATACAAAATTCACAAAATAAAATTTTACTTTTTACCAAAAATAGAGTTAAAAATTGCGATTTTGCCGATGAAATTATAAATGACATTAGCAAAAATGAATGGATAATTTTACTTAAAAAATATATCAATCAAGTTTAGTTCTATGATTAATAGCCTTATGTAAAGATATAAAATCGACATTTTCCAAACTAACACCGCTTGGAATACCTTGGGCTATTTGGGAAAAACTCAAATTTAAATCCTTTAATTTTTCCTCTATAAAAAAAACTACAGCATCTGAATTTAAGCCTTGAGTAAAAGCGAAAAAAATTTCTTTAGTATTTTTGTTTTCAATCATTACTCTTAATTTAGTAATATTTTCTTCGTTAGTATTTTCTAGTACAAAATAAAGCCCATCATAGCTTTTACTATCTTCTAAAATTAATACATCTTTAGGATCTTGCACTATACAAATAATATTATTATTTCTTTCTATATCAGAACAAACTTCACATAATTCATTTTCACTTAAAGCCCCGCATTGTATACATTTTTTAATTCCTCTAATGGATTCTTCAATACTATAAGCAAGTTTAGAACCTAGTAAAGGATCTTTTATACAAACATAATAAGCAAGTCTTAATGCGGACTTTTTACCGATAGTAGGCAATGCAGAAAATGCATTTACCAATTCATTAAATTTTTCTAAATCTTTCAAGTCATTTTAACCTTGAAAAAACAATCTTAAAAATATGATAACCATCTTCATAACTATAAGTTAAATTATAACCATGAAGATTGCAAATATTATTGATAATATAAAGCCCTAATCCCATACCTTCAACTTGAGTATTTTGTTCTCTTACAAAAGGTTTCAAATAATAATCAAAAGTTTTTTTAAGTTGAACCCCTTTATTTCTAACAATTACATAGTCCCCTGAACATATAATCTCACAAGCTTTATCGTCAGAATATTTAATAGCATTATCAATCAAATTTTTAAGCATTAAGGAAAAAAGTTCTAAATCAGCAACAATCATAGTATCTTCTTTGTAAGAAATCTTAACTTTTTGATAAAAATCATCTCTCATGAGATAATCTTCAGCCTGCTCTAAAATTAAGCTCAAATGATAAGTTTGCAAATTTAGCTGGCAATTTCTAGATAAAACTTTTTCAATTTTACCAAATTCATCAATCAATAATTCAAGTCTTTCAAAAATCGCTACTAAGCGGTCTTTTTGCTTTTGATTGTCTAGCATCTCACAAACTATCCTACCTTTTCCAATAGGTGTTTTAAGTTCATGCATAATCATTCTTAAAAAAAATTGTCTTGATTTTACTAATTCTTGTATTTTATTAATAGCATGATCAAATTCAAAAGAAATTTCTGAAATCTCATCATTAATTTGTGAATATTCGGATAAAGGTTCTATTTTTCCAGCACTAATATTTTTAATTTTCTTTTTTAAAATTTTTAAAGGCATTAAAGATCTTAAAACAGAAAAATATAAAAATATAATCAAAATCAAACTAAAAAAGAAACTTAGTAAAAACAAATACTCTAAACGCGTAGATGCATTTAGCTCATAAAGCTGCTTTAAATTAACTTGTTCAACATAAAAAAAAATTTGATTATGATAAATAATAGAAGAAAAACTACCGTAAGCAGAATTAACCTTAAGCACCTTTTCACCTTTTGCAACTATATGTTTTGCACTGCGTTCATTTTCAACTATTTTAAAAGACTTAGAAAGAAGATAATCATGAATTGAAAAACCTTCTTTTCTTTCTAAATTATATATAATTTTTTCTACAATTTCTTTTTGTCTATTTTGCTCATTGGTTAAATAAGAATCAACCTGAACCTTACCCAAGAGCACAAACAAAGCACAAACAAACAAAAAAGCCGTTGCGAAAAGAACGGTAATCTTAAGATTAATAGTTACTTTCATCCTATTAATTTATATCCTATCCCTCTAACTGAAAAAATATGCTTTGGTGCCTTCGAACTATCGCCGATCTTAGTTCTAAGCCTACCAATAATTACATCTAAACTTTTAGAATCTTTATCTTTCAAGCTTTTGCAGTGATACACAAGCTGCTCTCTGCTAACTGAAAATCCATGTTGTCTTATCATATAACTTAAAATTTCATATTCAGCAGGAGTTAAAATTAAAACCTCTTCATTGTAACTAATCTCATGTCTTTTTTCGTCAATTTTAAAAGCTGAATTAATTATTTTTTCAGGAGTTTCATTTACGCGTTTTGAACGACGGATTAAACTCATAATTCTTGCATGCATTTCTTTAGGATCGTAAGGCTTTGGTAGATAATCATCCGCACCTATTTGAAGTCCTACAATTTTATCACTTAAATCGCTTCTAGCTGAAGAAATAATAATAGGAATGCTATATTTTTCTCTTATTTCGCGACAAACTTCAAGACCATCAAGTCCAGGTAAAGTTAAATCAAGAATTAAACAATCATAATTTTTTATACCAGCACTCATTCCCAAATACGGATCTTCATAATTAGTAACTTTGATATTAAATTGGGCCAAATATTCTGCTAAAAACTCTGCAAAATCTGGATCATCTTCGATCATTAAAACATTAATCATCTCTACCCCTTATTAGTGAAAATATGTTACAAACTTAATATTATAACACATAATTTAACTATTCATTTATTTTTTTGCTAAAATTATAATATTAATTTTTCAAGAGAGGAAAAAAGTGGAACTTAATTATTATGAAATATTAGAAATTTCTCAAACTTCAGATAAAGAAACTATAAAAAAAGCTTATAGAAAAATGGCATTAAAATATCATCCTGATAGAAATCAAGGAGATAAAGAAGCTGAAGAAAAATTTAAACTTGTCAATGAAGCTTATGAAGTACTTAGTAATGATGAAAAGCGAAGTATATACGATAGATACGGCAAAGAAGGATTAAAAGGACAGGCCGGTGGTTTTGGTGGTTTTGGAGATGTTGATTTAGGGGATATATTTTCAAGTTTTTTTGGAGATGGATTTGGTTTTGGAAACTCAACGCGTAAAAAAGAAAGGGAAAATAAATATCCACATGATTTAAAAATAGCGGTAAAGATTAGCTTCAAAGAGGCTGTTTTTGGCTGCAAAAAAGAAATTGATTTTACCTATAAAACATTTTGTAAAATATGCAATGGTAGTGGATCAGAAAATGGAAAAGAAGATACTTGTTCTCATTGTGGAGGAAAAGGACAAGTTGGTGTTAGACAAGGTTTTATGACTTTTGTACAAACTTGTGATCATTGTAAGGGCAGTGGGAAAATAATAAAAAATAAGTGTAAAACATGCCATGGAAATGGTTATGAAGAAATAAAAGATCATATAGAACTTGATATACCAGAAGGTATTGATAGTGGTATGAGTCTTAGAGTGCAAAACAAAGCAAATAAGCTTCCAAATTCTTCTCAAAGAGGTGATTTGTATATCAAAATCGTTGTAGAAGATGATAATAAATTTATTAGACATGATGATGATATATATACCATAGTACCTGTATTTTTTACCCAAGCTGCTCTTGGAAAGACAATTAAAATTTCCACCATAAGAGGAGAAGCTGATCTTAAACTTCCAGTGGGTGCAAAAGATAAACAAAAATTTGAATTAGCTAACGAAGGTGTTAAAAATATTCACAATGGAAAACTTGGTTCACATATTGTACAAATTGAAATAAAATTTCCAAAAACACTTACTGATGAACAAAAAAATCTACTATTGCAACTTGAAAAAAGCTTTGGCTTAGAAAATGAGGAAGCTTTTATAGAACAAGAAAGCTTGTTTGATAAAATCAAATCTTGGTTTAGTCACTAAGGAAGTTTTAAAGCCATCTCCATGGCTTTATAAATTTCTTCTGTTTTTTGACACTCTAAAAATAACTCAAAAGCAAAAACACCTTGCCATAAAAGCATTTGCGTGCCATCTTTTATTTTTAATCCATTTTCTCGTGCTAACTTTAAAAAAGATGTTTCTCTACTATAAATAACATCAAAAGCATACTTAGCTTTTTGAAAAATATTTTTTAAAATCCTTTCTTCACAAGGTAAACTTTCATCATGTAAACCCACACTAGTCGTATTTATTACCAAATCAAATTGTGTATTTAAATCAAGTTGATCATATAAAAAACATGGATAGATGGTTAAATTTTCAAATCTAGCACTAGAGCGATTTGCTATTGCAACTTCAATATTTATAGATTTTAAAGCATAAGCTAAAGCTTTAGCGGTGCCACCAGCACCTAAAATCAAAGCATTTTTAATAGAAAAAAAATTTTCAATTGCTTTTAAAAATCCTAGATAATCTGTATTATAAGCATAAATTTTGTTATTTTTATTTAACAAAGTATTAGCAGATCCTATTTGCTTAACACTTTCATCACAAAAATCTGCAATTTTATACGCTTCTTCTTTAAAAGGTATAGTAATATTTGCTCCATCAAATTTTTGAACAATTTCTTTTAATTTTGCTTTATTTTTTAAATGGTATCTTGTATATATTGCGTCTTTTTTAAGAACTTGTAAAGCATTATTGTGCATTCTTGGGGATTTAGAATGCACAATAGGATCACCTATAACTGTGAAAATTTTCATTTTACTCTAAAAGTAAAAGCACCTTTTGCGATTTTAGAACGCACCTTTTCTAATTCAGCCTTTAATTCGCTTTCTTTATAAGGCCCAACTAAAACTTTTGTAAGTTCTTTGCCATTTACTGTTGTTTTGTAAATTTTATAATCATATCCATTTTCTTTAAGTATACTCAATTCTTTGGACTTTGGATCAAGACTACTTAAAGAAAAAACTTGGATATAAGTACCTGCTGCAAGGTGTGTTTGAGTCTGCGGTGTTTTTATGCTCTCAAACAATTCATTTGCATTGCTTTGCTCTGGAGCTTTTGGCTTTTCAACAATATTAGTTTTTGATTTTTCAGAAGGTTTTTGAATTGGTTTTTCTATAGATTTTTCTACAGGCTTAATCTCTTCTTGTTTTTCTTCCACCTTAGCTGGTTCTTCTTTTGGTTCTGTTGATGTAATTTGATCTAATACACTATTGCTTGGAATTTCCTGTTTTTCCTCTATGGTATTATTTGCATCAGCCAATGAACTTTCTTCTTTCAGTTTTCTAGCTAAAGCTTCAAATTCATCCTCTTCTTTAGTATTATCTGTAATAGGCAAAGAATTAAAATTATTTTCATAAGAAGCTTGCTCTTGCGGCTCTGATGGCATTTGTAGTGATTTTTCCTCGCCTGGATCATTAATTAACTTCATTGCTATCATTACTACCAAAAACACAATAATTAAAATAATCGATCTGAGTAAAATTTTTTTAAGTTTTTCACTTTTATTGCTTTTTTGCAAGATAATATCATCAAATTCATTTTTGTTGTTTTCTTCCATTTTTCATCCTTTCAAAAATTACATATGTTTAGACCAAGAAGCGCCACGCTCTTTTTGATAAACCTCATAAGGTAAAGTTAAAATATTAAATTCCTTAGGTATATCCATACTAGGAAAAACTTTCCACTCTACAGGCATTTTTTGAGAAAAAAGCAAAGATAATTTTGATCCCAAAGAGCATGCTTCATTAAAAGTAGTATGTCCTTTATGGATATACAAATGCAAATGATTATTAGTTCTTGTTTTATAGGCAGTAAAATTTATAAAACCTTCTTCCCTTAAAACAAGCTGTGCTCTATGCCAAAAACGCTCTGCGTTAAAACCATTGTAATCAAATACAATATTTTCAACCTTATCAAAACTATTAATCAAAGAGTGTGCTACAATAATCTTTTTTTCCATATGTTCTTGTATAACATTAGCTGTCAAAGGAGCATTTACTTTTTCGAATTTATCAAAAAAAATTCTACCTTTATGCTCATATTTGTTAATTATAGCATTACGCTTAATATAATAATGGCTTGTAACCATTTTAATTAAAGCCAAATCCATAGTTGTAATCAAAATAAAGCCCTTTCATAAATAATAAAATTACTTGCCAAATTTTTCAGTTTAACTTTAATCTCTTCTTGTAGTTTTGTATTTTGTATATCATCTAAAATATCAGCTATATAATTTGCAACAATAGCAATTTGCTCCTCTTTAAAACCTCTTGCTGTTAAAGCTGCTGTTCCAAGTCTTAAACCACTCGTTACAAATGGACTTCTAGTTTCCCCTGGAACCGTATTTTTATTTGCTGTAATACCTGCTCTTTCTAAAGCTAAATCTGCATCTTTACCACTAAAATCTTTATTTAAAAAGCTTAATAAAATTAAATGATTATCAGTACCACCGCTAACTAAATCATATTTTCTATCTATTAGAACTTGAGCCAAGGTAGCAGTATTTTTAATGATTTGCTTAGCATAAATTTTCCACTCATCACTTAAGTTATATTTAAATCCAACAGCTTTGGCGGCAATTACATGCATTAATGGACCACCTTGAATACCCGGAAAAATTGCAGAATTGATTTTTTTGGCAATTTCTTCATCGTTACTCATAATAATCCCGCCTCTTGGACCTCTTAAAGTTTTATGTGTTGTAGAGCTTACAACATGAGCATAGGGAAACGGGCTAGGATGCTCACCTGCTACAACCAATCCTGCAATATGCGCAACATCAGCAAATAAATATGCGCCAACCTCATCTGCTATTTCTCTAAATTTAGCAAAATCAATCACTCTAGGATAAGCACTAGCACCACAAACAATAAGTTTTGGCTTAACTTCTTTTGCTATCTCTCTAACTTTATCATAATTAATTCTCCCATCAAGCTCTACCCCATAAAAAAAACTTTCATAAACTTTTCCAGAAGAACTTACTTTAGAACCGTGAGTTAAATGTCCTCCGTGACTTAAATCCATACCCAAAATTCTATCACCAGGATTTAACAATGCCATGTATACACCTTGATTTGCTTGAGAACCTGAATTAGGCTGTACATTGGCAAAATTACAATTAAAAAGTTTTTTACATCTTTCTATAGCAATTGTCTCAATTTCATCAACAAATTCGCATCCACCATAATATCTTTTACCAGGATAGCCTTCTGCATATTTATTTGTTAAAATACTCCCCATTACTTCCATTACTTCTGGTATAGTGAAATTCTCACTCGCTATCATTTCAAGACCATCACATTGTCTTGCTAGCTCCTTTTGGGTTAAATCAAAAATTTCTTTATCAAAATTTTCCAACATTTACTCTCCTTTTACCTCATTTTTAAGTGGCCTCATAGCTGGGAAAAGCACTACATCACGAATTGATTTTTTATTAATTAAAAGCATAACTAGCCTATCTATTCCTATACCTTGACCTGCAGTTGGTGCCATAGCATAGCCCAATGCATTAACAAAATCTTCATCCATTTCGCATGCTTCCTCATCACCTGCATTTTTAGCTTCAATTTGCTTTAAGAATCTCTCATATTGATCTAGCGGATCATTAAGCTCATTAAATCCATTAGCAATCTCTCTACCCGCGATAAACAATTCAAATCTTTCAGCAATATCCTTATCCTTGTCACTCCTTCTAGACAAAGGACTTATAGAAACAGGAAAATCTATTACAAAAGTGGGATTAATCAACTTATCTTCAACATAATTATCAAAAAGTTCAGCTTGCAAATGACCTAATTCTAATTTTTCATTGACTTCAAAGCCATCTTTTTTTAATTTTTCTAAGATTAATTCTTTATTATTAATAAGCTCATCATCTAAACCGCCATATTTTTTCAAAGCATCTTTATAAGTAATTCTTTCAAATGGTTTAGAAAAATCAATTATTTTTTCATCAAATTCGAGCTTTTTACCTAAATTTAATTTATCCAAAAGCATAGCAAAAAGCTCTTCTGTTAAGTCCATTAAATCATGATAATTGTGATAAGCCCAATAAAACTCGATTGTAGTAAATTCAGGATTATGTGTTAAATCCATTCCTTCATTTCTAAAACACCTATTAATCTCATAAACTGCCTCAAAACCACCTACAATCAAACGCTTTAGGTATAATTCTGGAGCAATTCTTAAAAATCTTTCCACACCTAAAGCATTATGATAAGTCACAAAAGGCTTTGCATTTGCTCCTCCTGCAATAGGATGCATCATTGGTGTTTCAACCTCTAAAAATCCTTTATTATCAAAAAAAGACCTAATGTAAGAAACAATTTTAGAACGCAAAATAAAATCTTTTCTTACTTCACTATTCATAATCATATCAAGATATCTTTTTCTATATCTTTGCTCAATATCTGTCAGTCCATGATATTTTTCCGGTAAAGGCACTATGGCTTTTGTAGCTATTTGAATTTGCTCTACATGAAGACTAAATTCTCCTGTTTTAGTCATAAAAGGAAAACCTTTAACCAAAACAATATCTCCTGCTTCAAGATATTTTTTTAAAATAGCAAAATATTCTTCTCCTAAAATATCTTGATTAAAATAAATTTGAATATTATCTTGCTCATCTTCTATATTGGCAAATACCGATTTACCAGCTATTCTAAGAAGTTTTAATCTTCCTGCTAACACTCCATATACTTTTTCATCACGCTGATTTTCCGTATCTTTAATGTATGCAAATTTATTTTTATATTCAACTATACTCATTTCTTTTTTCAAAAAATGTGGATATGGATTAATTCCTAGCTTTTTTAATTCTTGCGCTTTTTGAATTTTTTGTTGTTCTAAAATATTATCAAACATTAATTTTACCTTTATTTTTTACTACATTGCGGACATAACCCATAAAGTTGCATTAAATGCCCTGTTAATTTAAAATTATATTCTTTTGCTATTAACATTTGTTGCTGTTCGATAATAGAATTTTCAAATTCAACTATTTCTCCACAACTTTTACAAATTAAATGATCATGATGGGGTTTATTTGCGAGTTCAAATTTCTTCCCTGAAGCTCCAAAAGATATAGAAGTAGCCATACCTGATTCTTCTAATAAATTTAAAGTTCTATAAACTGTAGCGATTCCTACATTTAATTCAGGATTTTTTTGCTTGATTTCCACATACAAACTTTCTGGGGTATAATGCATATCACTATTATATAAAGTTTTCAAAAGCACTTCTCTTTGTTTGGTATATTTTAAGCCATTATCCTTAAGTGTCTTCTTAAAGCGCTCAAGTAAAACATCATATTCTATATTTTCAATTTGCATTATTTACCTCCGAATTTAGACTTATATTAGAATCTTTAATTCTTTCTTCTATTTTTTCTAAACTATTTTGAGTAAAATCAGTATTCATTATAAATTCACCTGTTTTTCTAAGTAAATTTAAAGTATGACTATTGTTTGCATATTTTTCTAAACTTGAATTTAAAAATTCTATATTATTAATACAAGCAACTAAAATTGCAAAAATTAAAAATATTTTAGCACTTCCAAATAAAAATCCACCTATACGATCTATAAAACCAAGACCACTCATGCTAAACATTTTTGATAATATATTTCCCAAGGCCATACATGCTATCCATATCACGATTAACAAAACTAAAAAACCTGCAAAAATAGCAAGATTTTCATTTTCAATTGCATAAAAATTATTATTGATAATCTCTGCTACCTCTTTAGCATATCTTGAAGCAAGTAAAACCCCACCAACTATACCCAATAAACCAAAAA
This sequence comes from Campylobacter sp. IFREMER_LSEM_CL1846, assembly GCF_025772105.1. Taxonomy (NCBI): domain Bacteria; kingdom Pseudomonadati; phylum Campylobacterota; class Epsilonproteobacteria; order Campylobacterales; family Campylobacteraceae; genus Campylobacter; species Campylobacter sp. IFREMER_LSEM_CL1846. Next base: position 24,996 of record NZ_JAKMRM010000014.1, read on the forward strand.
TTTCTTTAAATAAGCCACTCACCAAGCCTTTTAAGCCTAAAATTACAGTCAAACCTAAAACAAAAACATCAAACCACGAAAAATTTTCCATATACGCTAAACTCCAAATATTTTATTCAATTATTTTAGGGACTATAAAAAATCCATCTTGAGAATTTGGAGCATGCTTACTTATCGTATCTATCACATCAGATTTTTTACTCTCATCATTTCTCAATAAGGTTCCACCATTTGTTGTGCTAGTCATGGCTTCTATATCATCAAGTTTTAATTCATCTAATTTTTCCACAAAATTAACAATTTGGCTTAATTGCTCTTCTAGTTCTTGTCTTTTTTCATCTGCTATTTTTAGAGCACTTAGCTTTTCAAGTTTAGTTAATAATTTATCATCAATTTGCATCATTTACCTTAATTTTAATTTTATAAAACTCTTTGGTTTAGATTGAAAATTATAACATAAAATAATTTATTTTTTCATTTTTATATGTTACAATTATAGACTTTAAAATTACAAAATAACATTTTTTATATTAATAAAGGAAAAATATGGCTTTAAAAGAAAATTTAAAAGCAGTAAAAGAAGAATTAAGCTCTCAAGAGCAAATGATGGAAAATTTTATCAAATCAGAACGCTTTATAAGAAAATACAAATATTATTTTATTGCTCTTATTGCTCTTTTAGTTCTTTATTTTAGTGGAAGTTATATTTATAATATAAAACAAGAAAAAAATATCCAAGAAAGTAATATCATTTTTAATAATCTGTTAAAAAATCCTTCAGATCAAAAATTAATTGAGGAATTAAAGCAAAAAAATGTAAATTTATACACCATATATATTATGGGTCAAAATAATCAAGATCTTAATCAAACCTTGAGTCTTAATATAGATCCCTTGTTAAAACAAATAGTGCTTGCCCAAAACAATCAAAAATCAGATTTTCTAAAAGATTATAATACTCTATTAATAGGTTTTGAATTTTTAAAACAAAATGATTTTAAAAACGCAGATGTTGAATTTAATAAAATACCTATAAATTCTCCTTTATGGCAAATTATCACAAGCTTAAAACACTATCAAGGAATAAAATGAAGCATTTTTATTTATTTATTATTACTTTAATATTTTTTAGTGCTTGTGGCACTAAAAGGGAATACTATCAACCAACACAACTAGAACAACTTCCTTATAATTCTAAAAATATTAATGGAAAAATAGTTAATTTTAACAACAATATTGCTCAGTTAAACAATAATACTTTCATAGACAATAAAGGAAATATTACTGCTTTAAAAATAGATAAAAACTATAATATTTTAAATATCCGTCAAGAAGAAATTCTTATAGCTGATAATGATGGGAATTTTAAAATTTTAAATTTACAAGGTGAAGAATTATTTTCTCATAAATTTAACGAAAGTGTAGTAAGTGCTAATGTAGATGGGGATGATATAGCTTTGATTTTAGCAAGTAATACTTTAGTGTATGCTAATAAAAATCTTGGTATAAGAATGCTACAAAATTTAGGCACTGCTTATGCTCAAGATAGTCGCTATGCTAATCCTTATTTTTTAAATACCATTATCATATACCCTATGCTTAATGGAAAATTAGCCATACTTAACAAAAGTACACTAAAAGTTAGTAAAGAAATTTTAGTAAGTAGTGAAGAATTTTTTAATAATATCATCTATCTTCATGTTAAAAACAATACAATGGTTGCCGCAACAGCACAAAAAATCATCGTTGTAACACCAAATAGAACTTTATACTTAAACGAAAACATCAAAGAAGTAAATATTAACGATAAAGAAATTTTTATATTAACAAAAGATGGAAGAGTTATCAAAAATGATTATAATCTTAGAAAAATTGATGAAATAAAATTTCAATTTGCTTTATTTTCCAAAAGCACATTATATAATGATTCTTTGTATATATTTGAAAAAACTGGCTATTTAATTAAATTAAATACAAATCTGAAAGATTTTACCGTATATAAATTAAATGAAGCTATTGATAAAAAAAGTTTTATGGCTAATGGTAAATTTTTCTATCACAATAAAGTTTTACAATTAAATTAAGATGAATCAAGAACTAAGCGATATTCTTATTAAACATGGAATTATTTTAAAAAATATTAATTCTTTAGATATCCATGCTTTTAGCAAAAAGAAAAAACTAATTTGCTTTTATGGAGAAAATACAAAAAAACAATATTGTTTATTTTTATTTTCTTTTGCAAAAAGTAAGATTTTAAAAAAAGATGGTTTAGAATTTGAAAATATTTTTCAAAACATAAGTCAAATTTTAAATTTAAAATTTAAAAATCATTTTATTTTTCATCAGTCTCTAATTTGCTCAAAAGCAAAAGAATATTTATTCACCAAAGGAATTCAAAATTATGCTTTTGTGTGATATTGGCAATACAACTGCAAGTTTTTTAAATGAGCAAAAATTTCATTCTATGAGCATAGAGCAATTTTTACAGTATGAGCCGACACAAAAAGTGTTTTACATCAATGTTAATCCAAATTTAGAGCAAAGATTAAAGCAAAATCCTTTATTTATTAACCTTGCTCCATATTTTAATTTTGATACTATTTATAAGAATTTAGGAGTTGATAGAATAGCAGCTTGCTATACCATAGAAGATGGGGTAGTAGTTGATGCTGGCTCTGCAATAACTGTGGATATTGTTTCAAATTCAATCCATCTTGGAGGATTTATCCTGCCTGGTATTGAAAGCTACAAAAAATCTTTTGCTAGTATTTCTTCTCGCTTAAAACACGAACTTAACACTCAAATAAACTTTGATGCCTTTCCCCAAAGAACTATTGATGCCTTAAGTTATGGAGTTTTTAAAAGTATATATTTACTTATAAAAGATAGTGCATATGATAAAAAGTTATATTTCACAGGTGGCGATGGGCAATTTCTTGCAAATTTTTTTGATTATGCAATTTATGATAAATTTTTGATTTTTAGAGGTATGAAAAAAGCTGTTTGTGAAAATTTTATACTTTAAAAGATTAACCATATCTTTGGCTTTTCAATTATAAGCTTTATTTAAACTCAAAACAACTATATTTTGATATTATTAGCAAAATCAAACATACACAAAAGGAATTGATGATAATGGATCGAAAACACTTTGATGCCGTGGTGATTGGCGGTGGGATTTCTGGTGCTGCAGCATTTTACGAATTAGCAAGATATACTGATATTAAAAGTATTGCATTATTAGAAAAATACAATAACGCTGCAACATTAAATAGTCACAGCACAAGTAATTCACAAACCATCCACTGCGGTGATATAGAAACTAACTATACCTTGGAAAAAGCAAAAAAAGTTAAAAAAACAGCAGATATGATTGTAAAATATGGGCTCTTGCAAAATGCACAAAATAAATTCATGTATTCACACCAAAAACTTGCACTTGCAGTTGGGGAAAAAGAATGTGAATATATGAAAAATAGATATGAAGAATTTAAAGAATTATATCCTTATATTAAATTTTACACAAAAAATGAAATCAAACAAATAGAACCAAATGTTGTTTTAGGTGAAGATGGTGTCAATGATAGGGCGGATAATATAGTAGCTATGGGTGTAGAAGAAGGTGAAATTTATACCACAGTAGATTTTGGACTTATGAGTCAAAATCTCATAGAGCAAGCTTGCAAACAAGGTAAAGATACTCATGTTGCTTACAATCAAGAAGTTGTGTTTATAGAAAAAAAAGATGATATTTTTTATATAAAAACAAGAGATTTTAAAGAATATAGCGCGAAATCTATTATTGTCAATGCAGGCGCACACTCGTTATTTTTAGCACATAAAATGGGTATAGGTTTAGACAAATCTTGCTTTCCTGTTGCAGGAAGTTTTTACATGGCAAAAAGAAAAATTTTAAATGGTAAGGTTTATATGGTGCAAAATCCAAAACTCCCATTTGCTGCATTACATGGCGATCCTGATTTACTAGCTAACATGAACACCCGTTTTGGTCCTACTGCTTTAGTTATTCCTATGCTAGAAAGATACCATGGCTTTAAATCTTTACCTGAATTTTTCAAAACACTTAATCTTGATATGAATGTAATTAAAATTTGTTTTAATCTTTTTAAAGATTCTACTATTAGAAATTATATTCTTTATAATTATTTATTTGAAATTCCTTATATCAACAAAAAACTTTTTGTAAAAGATGCTAAAAAAATAGTTCCTAGTTTAAAAACAGATGATATTTACTATGCTAAAAATTTTGGAGGAGTGCGACCTCAAGTGCTTGATAAAAAAGCAGGAGAATTAATGCTTGGAGAGGCTAGCATCACTGAAATTCCGGGTATAATTTTTAATATGACACCAAGCCCAGGTGCTACGAGTTGTCTTGGTAATGGTTATAGAGATGCAAAACTTATTTGTCAATACTTGGGTGCTAATTTTAATGAAGATTTATTTACTAGCGAACTGCTATAAAAAGGATAGGAAATGTTAAAAAAAACAAAAATAGTCGCAACAATTGGGCCAGCAAGTGAAAATGAAACTACAATAAGACAAATGATTATTAATGGAGTGAATGTTTTTCGCTTAAATTTCTCACATGGAACTCATGAATATCATAGTCAAAATCTAGCCACCATTAGAAAAGTAGCAGCTGAACTTAATGCAAGGATTGGAATTTTACAAGATATTAGCGGGCCAAAAATTAGAACCTTAAAAATTCCAGAAGCTTTTGAGCTAAAAAGTGGAGATAGACTAGACTTTTACAAGGATACTTTTGAAGGAGAAAAACTTTCTAATGAACATTATAAAGTCTGTATTAATCATCCCGAAATTCTTTCTATGCTAAAAGTGGGAGAATACATCTATCTTTGTGATGGCTCTATTAAAACTAAAGTTATACAAGTTGAAAAAGATTTTATCCAAACCCAAGTAGAAAATAGCGGGGTGCTTAGTTCAAATAAAGGAATTAATTTTCCAAATACAAAAATCAATATCGATGTTATAACTCAAAAAGATAAAGATGATCTTGCATGGGGCATTAAAAACGATGTTGATTTTTTAGCTATATCTTTTGTGCAAAATGCTCATGATATTGATGAAGTTAAAAAAATACTTGATGAAAATAATGCCAAAATTGCTATTTTTGCAAAAATAGAAAAATTTGATGCTGTTGAAAATATCGATGAAATTATAAATAGCAGCGATGGTATAATGGTAGCAAGAGGAGATTTAGGCATTGAAGTGCCTTATTATAGAGTACCAAATATACAAAAACTCATCATTAAAAAAGCTAATGAGGCCAATAAACCTGTAATCACTGCCACTCAAATGCTTTTTTCGCTTGCAAAATCAAAAACTGCCACAAGAGCTGAAATTTCAGATGTTGCTAATGCTGTACTTGATGGCACTGATGCGGTTATGCTTAGCGAAGAAAGTGCGGTGGGGATTGATCCGGCAAATGCAGTTGATATTATGACTCAAACTATCATTGAAACAGAAAAAAACTATCCTTATGAAAAATTTGAAAATTTTAAATGCTTTAACGAAACTGATATCATTGCCAAATCAAGCACACAATTAGCTACTGATTTAAATGCAAATGCAATTTTTACCATTACAAGCAGTGGTGCTTCTGCGGTTAAAACAGCAAGGTATCGTCCAAAAATGGATATCATAGCTATTACTCATTCTAAAAAAGCTTTAAATTTTTTAAGTATAGTCTGGGGAGTTCAACCTGCTATATTGATAGAAAAGCATGAAAATTTAACAGAACTTTTAAGCAATTCTGTAAAACTTGGAGTTGAAAAAGGCCTTATGAAAAAAGATGGGGTTTACACTCTTACTGCAGGATTTCCAGTAGGTGTTGCAGGAAGTACAAATTTAATTAGAATTTTACAAAAAGATCAAATTGAATATTATTTAAGTTTGGGAAAATAACCCAAACTTAATATTCTTCTTCTATTAGATCACACAAGCAGTGTATGATTAAAATATGCATTTCTTGAATTCTGGCCGTATCATCACTTGGAACGACTATATTATGCTCACATAATGCATTCATCGCTCCACCACCTTTTCCACTAAGCCCTATGCATTTAGTGCCAATTTCTTTGGCCTTTTCAAAAGCTTTGATCACATTTGGGCTTTTTCCACTAGTAGAAATTCCAATCAATACATCATTATTGCTAGCTAAAGCTTCAACTTGTCTTGAAAAAACAAATTCAAAACCATAGTCATTTCCTATAGCACTTAAAGCAGAAGTATCAGTGCTTAGAGCAATAGCAGCTAAAGCCTTTCTTTCTTTTTTATATCTTCCACTAAGTTCAGCTGCAAAATGTTGGCTATCTGCAGCACTTCCACCATTTCCACAAATTAAAATTTTCCCACCACTTTTCAAGCACACTTTTAATTCTTGAGCAACCGCAGCAATTTGCTCTTTTAAATTCAAACTTTGTTCTAAAGTTTTTTGATGTTGAATAAATTCCTTTTCAATTTTATTTATCATTTGCAATCCTATTAATTATATTAGTAGTACTAAATCCATCTTCAAAGTCAATTAATTCTACTTTTTTTACTAAATTTGAACCCACTACTTCTTTGCCTTTATAATCAGCTCCTTTAACTAGCACATCAGGCTTTAAAAACTCTATCAGTTCATAAGGAGTATCATCATTAAAAATCACTACATAATCTACAAAATACATACTCGCAAGCATACATGCGCGTTGGAATTCTAAATTTATAGGTCTTGAGTTTCCTTTTAGTCTTTTTACGCTTTCATCTGAATTTAAACCTACAACTAAGATATCTCCTAGTTTTTTAGCTTTTTCAAGGTATTTTATATGACCATAATGCATAATATCAAAACATCCATTGGTAAAAACTACTTTTTGATTTTGTATCAACTTCACAAGCTCTTCTTTGCTTTTAATTTTATCTTCAAAAGAAGCTTTTTTTAGATTTTTAATCTCTTCTAAACTTACACTCACACTTCCTACTTTTGCTACCACAACAGCTGCTGCATCATTTGCTAACTCACATGCTTTTACGATATCAACTTTTAAGGCTAAAGCATAAGCAAGCATAGCTATAACACTATCTCCAGCTCCTGTTACATCATAAACTTCCAAAGCTTTTGCGGGAATAATATGTAATTTTTCATCAAAAAGTGCTATTCCTTCTTCGGATAAAGTTATAATAGAATAAGCTAAATTTAAATCATCTTTTAATTTTTTCAAAGCTTTTTCTAAATTATCAATTTTTTCTACACCCAAAGCTTGAATAGCTTCTTTTTTATTTGGAGTTAGCAAGGTTGCATTTTGATATTTGCTAAAATCACTTCCTTTTGGATCAATCAAAATAGGTAAATTTAAAGTATTTGCATGCTCTATCAAAGCTTTTGTTACTTTTGAAGTTAAAATCCCTTTGGCATAATCACTCAAAACAATCGCATCATAATCTTTTGCGATTGTTTTATACTCTTGGATAATTTCATCTTCTAATTTAGTATCAAAATCATTCTCATCATCAAGTCTTAAAACTTGCTGAGAATGTGATAAAACTCTACTCTTAAGAGGGGTTTTTCTATCCTTTTCCACTAATAATTTTGCATTTAAATTCTCTTTTAAAAACCTCCCACTCTCATCATCACCCACAAGCCCCAGAGCAAAAACCTCAGCACCAAGACTTTTTAAATTTGCATATACATTACCAGCCCCACCTAGTCTTTTATCTTCTTTTTGTGATTTCATCACCATCACAGGAGCTTCTGGAGAAATTCTAGTGCAATCACACCATATATAATGATCCACCATAAAATCTCCAACAACTAAAATTTTTGGCTTTTTAGAACTTAAAAAATCAAACATTTACTTCCTTTTCATAAAGCCTTTTGATCTCATCTAAATAATCTTTTACACCCTCTTCAAGACTAAATTTAGCTTTATATGAAAAACTCTCATCTAATTTTGCTTGAGTATGGAATTGATAAGAATTTTTGTAAGGATTAGGAATATACTCACAAGGATAATTAGTGTTTAATTCTTTTTGCAAAATATCTACTATATCTTGAAAAGTTCTTGCTTTACCTGTAGCTACATTATAAATTCCACTTTTTGCTTCTAAAGCTTGTAAATTTGCACTCACAACATCTTTAATATACACAAAATCACGATAAATTTGATCACTTCCTTCAAACAAACGCGGACTTTTACCCGCTAAAATTTGATGTCCAAATTGCAAAATCATAGAAGCAGTGCTATTTTTAAAAAATTCTCCCTTGCCATATACATTAAAATATCTAAGCCCAACTATATGCATTTTATTAAAGTATTTTTTTGCTAATTTATCCATCATTAATTTTGAAAATGCATAAGGGTTTTTAGGGGCTTCACTTAAATTTACAGTTTGCGGGCTTGGAGCATCTCCATAAACTGAGGCTGAACTTGCATAGATTAGTTTTGCATTAAGTTCTAAAGCAAGTTCTATAAAATCTTTAAAAGTGTTTAAATTGGTCTTTAAAACTTTGTTTTGATCATAAACAGTTGTATCTGAAATTGCAGCCTTATGAAAGATCACATCAGGTTTAAAAGCTTTTATAGCTTTTAAAGTTTTTTCATCATTAATATCGCCCACATAAAGCTCACCTTCAAAATCTAAAATATTCTTAAAATGACCAAAACTTTCTAAATTTCCATTTTCAAAAGTAGCACTTGATCGCATTTTATCCACAATCAAAACTTCATGTTTATCCTGAAGTTCTAGAGCAAGAGCAGAGCCTATAAAACCTGCTCCACCTGTTATCACAATTTTCATTTCCTATCCTTTAAATAATACAAAAGTTCTTTTAAATTTTTAAAGACCTTATAGTTTTTATCATCATTATAATTTTCATTAATCAAAAATAGATTTTTTATACCAGCATTAATTCCAGCTTGCATGTCACTTAAATTATCTCCTATAAAAAAAGATTGTGAAAAATCTATATTAAATTCTTTTTGTGCTTTTAAAAGCATGCCAGGTTTTGGCTTACGGCATTCACAATTTTCTAAATGAGGGCAGTGATAAATTTTTTCTATTTTAATGCCTTTTTTCAAAAACTCACCTAGCATATATGAGCTTAAAATTTCAAAATCTTTTTCATTATAATAAGCCCTTGCAATACCTGATTGATTAGTAGCTACAAAAATTAAAAAATTTTGCTTTTGAAAAAATTCACAAAGTTCAAAAATACCATCACAAAATTCAAAATCACTAATCTTATGAACATATTTTTTATCTATATTAATAATCCCATCTCTATCTAAAAATAACGCCTTTGTTTTCATGAAAAAATTATAATGAATTTTTTTTAAGATTTTATAATTTATCAAGTAAAAAAGTTTTTTAAGCGACTTTAAATAAAAAAAGCATATAATTAAAAACAATTTATTTTCAATTTATATAGGAGTGATACAATGAAAAAGCTACTTGTTTTATCAGCTTTGGCATGTCTTAGTGTTTCAGCTTTTGCTGCGGATGGTGCTACACTTTATAAAAAATGTGCAGTATGTCATGGTGCTAAAGCAGATAAAGTTTATCTTAACAAAGTTCCTGCTTTAAATACTTTAACTGCAGCTGAAAGATTACAATACATGAAAGATTATGCAGCAGGTAAAAGAAATGCTTATGGCCAAGGTGCAATCATGAAGATTAACCTTAAAGGTTTAACAGAAGCAGATTTTAAAGCAATTGAAGAATACATCGAGAGCTTAAAAAAATAATTTGACAGCCTTTATGGCTGTTTTTCTTGATTTTTCTTTTCCAAAGCTTCTTTTTTTCTTTTTTCCAAAATTACTGCATCATTTAAAGCTTCTTCGCTATCATTTAAAGTAGTAAATTTATAATCATCGTCAAATTGCTTATTTTTGATCCCCCAAAGTAAAGCACAAATTGCCAAAAATAAAGCAACCATAGAAACACCTATCATCATCATTAAAACACCATTCATTTTTTAATCCTTAAAGCATTTAAAATCACTATTATACTACTAAAAGACATTGATAAAGCTGCAATTAAAGGATTAATCAAACCAAAAAAAGCTAAAGGCATGCTCAAGGCATTATAAAATAAAGAAAAAGCTAAATTTTGTTTAATAATTTGATAAGTTTTTTTAGCTATTTGTATAGCCTTTTGCAAGCTTTTTAAGTCGTTTTTTAACAATATAATATCACTATTTTCCATAGCAAGCTCAGAACCTTCTTTTAAAGAAACCCCAACACCTGCATAAGAAAGTGCTAAAGCATCATTTACCCCATCTCCTACCATTAAAACCTTACCTGTTTGATTTAAGTTAGCTATTATTTGCATTTTATCTTCTGGCATACATGAAGCTTTGAAATGATTTATTTTTAATTTTTCAGCTACCTTACTCACAGCAGATAAATTATCACCACTTAACATATAAATTTGCATTTTGCATTCTTTCATAAATTCGATCAACTCTTCAGAGCTTTCTCTCATACTATCTTCTAATTCAAAAACTGCTAATATAGTTTTATTTTTAGCAAATATAAAATGCGTAGTTTGAAATTCTTGTACTTGCATATGATTTTCTTTGAAAAATTTCTCATTTCCTCCTAAAAATTCATCTTTACCCAAAAAGGCTTTATAACCTCTTGCTTGAAAATTTTGAACTTTTTCAAATTCTATTCTGCTATCAATTTTTTCATCTAAAAATTTCAAAATGCTTTTAGCCACTGGGTGGTTAGTCAGGTGTAAGAAATTTAATAATTCATTTTTATCTAACCTCTCATCCAAAAAGCTTTTTTTAACCTCTAAACTAGCCTTTGTTAAAACCCCTGTTTTATCAAACACAGCCACATTGCACTTACTCAAATCCTCCACAACACCTGCTTCTTTAAATAAAATTTTTTCCTTCAAACCAGTGCTAATTGCTACTAAAGAACTCACCGGTGTAGCTAAAGCCAAAGCGCATGGACAAGCTATGATTAGCACAGAAACCATGCGTATCATGGCTTCTTCAAAACCTAAATTTAGTACAAAAAAAGTAAAAGCAAAGCAAAGCAAAGCACAAGTTAAGATAATAGGCGAAAAATACTTACTTACCTGTTGCACCATTTTTTCTATTTTGGCTTTTTTAGCACTTGAATTTTCAAGTAAATCAATAATCCTAGCTAATTTAGAATCCTTATAAAGAGCATTTGTCTTATATAAAGCATTCCCGCTTAAAACTAAAGAAGCAGAATAAATCATATCATCTTTTTGCACATCAAGTGGTAAGCTCTCTCCGCTTAAACTAGACATATCTAAACTAATATTACCGCTAATACACACTCCATCTATTAAAACCCTATCGCCTTCTTTTAACTCTATAATATCTCCTATTTGCACCTCTTCTACATCGATATTTTCTATTTTTTCATTTTTTAACACCCTTACTTCATTACCTAAAAATGACCTCAAATGATCGAGCGTATCAAGGGCTTTTTTCTTACTTAAAAGCTCTAAATACTTTCCTATAAAAACAAAACAAATAATCATCGCCACAGAGTCAAAATATACCTGTGAAGCTCTTGAGAACATTGCCCACACTGAATATATATAAGCTAGACTTGCTCCACCAATTACTAGAGTATCCATATTAACACTTTTAAATTTCAAAGCATAATAGGCATTTTTATAAAAAATCGAGCCTGTGTAAAAAAGTACAGGAGTACAAAGTAAAAATTCAGCAAAATGTAAAATATCTTTAATATCAGCTTCCATACCACTAAAAAACCCAGCATATTTAGCTACAGATATCCACATGATATTCATTACGCAAGCTATAGCAACTATTAATTTCGCATAAAAATCTCTTTTGGTTTGAGTTGCTCTTTGTTCATTTTTTGTAGGTAAATACACACTAGCTTTATAGCCTATACTTTCTATATTTTGGATAATTTTTACTAGATTAATACTTTTTTCATCAAAAACAATTCTAGCTTTATGAGTAATAGAATTAATATCAACCTCTATCACTCCTTCACTTTTAATGAGAATTTTTTCATTAAGCCAAACACAGGCTGCACAATGAATTTCTTCTATCAGTAAAAAAACCTCACTAAAGCCTTCTTTTGTTTTTTGTATGTATTTTTCATAGTCTTTAATACTATATTCTATTGTTACTGGGGTTAAAGTTTGATTACCAAGTTTTTCATAAAATTCCTCCAAATTACTCTCTTGTAAAATTTCATATACACTTTCACAGCCTTTACAACAAAAATAATTTCCATTTTTTTCTATCATTTGTTCTTGTTTAAAGCTTAATTGGCAATGCTTACATCTCATTTTATACTTTCTTTATAAGTTTTTACAATATTTTATCATTTTTTCAAACTTTCAATTTTAAAAATTATTTACAAAGCTATATTATAATTTCTAAAATTTGACAAAAAAGTATTTTTTTTAATAAAATCTTTTTTGAATAAACTAAAACAAAAACTACATTTTCTACATTTTATGAGGATATATGGAAAATACAAAAGAAAAGAAACAACACCAAAGAACACACATTCCTGTTGAAGGTTATAAAATAGAAGATTTAAAGTTGCTTGATTTAGAAAGCTTAGTAAAAATAGCAAATGAAGCAGAAATAGAAAATCCAAGAGAATTTAGAAGACAAGATCTTATTTTTGAAATTCTAAAAGCACAAACCAAAAAAGGTGGCTTTATACTCTTTACAGGAATTTTAGAAATTTCGCCTGAAGGTTATGGATTCTTGCGTGGAATGGACTCAAATTTAAGCGATAGTGTAAATGATGCTTATGTATCAAACTCACAAATTCGCAAATTTGCTCTGCGTGTAGGAGATATAGTTACTGGTCAAGTTAGAGAGCCAAAAGATCAAGAAAAATACTATGCTTTATTAAAAATTGAAGCGATTAATTATTTTCCATTAAAAGAAGCTAGAGAAAGACCTTTATTTGACAATCTTACTCCAATTTTTCCAACTGAAAAAATCAAATTAGAATATGATCCTTTAAAATTAACAGGTAGAATGCTTGATCTGTTTGCTCCTATTGGAAAAGGTCAAAGAAGCTTAATCGTAGCACCTCCAAGAACTGGTAAAACTGAGTTAATGAAAGAACTAGCTACCGCTATTGCTAAAAATCATCCGGAGGCTCATTTGATTGTACTTTTAGTAGATGAGCGCCCTGAAGAAGTTACAGATATGCAAAGATGTGTTAAAGGCGAGGTTTTTAGCTCTACTTTTGACTTACCTGCCTATAATCATGTTAGAGTGGCTGAACTTGTTATAGAAAAAGCAAAAAGGATGGTAGAAACAGGTAAAGATGTCATTATATTACTTGATTCTATTACAAGATTAGCAAGAGCTTATAATACTGCCACACCAAGCAGTGGTAAAGTTTTAAGTGGCGGGGTTGATGCAAATGCCTTGCATAAGCCAAAGCGCTTTTTTGGTGCAGCTAGAAATATAGAACATGGTGGCTCATTAACCATCATAGCAACTGCCTTGATAGAAACAGGCTCAAGAATGGATGAAGTGATTTTTGAAGAATTTAAAGGAACAGGAAATAGCGAAATCGTTCTTGATAGAAATATTTCAGACAGAAGAATTTACCCTGCAATTAACATCATAAAATCAGGCACTAGAAAAGAAGAATTACTCCAAGGTGTTGAAAAACTTCAAAAAATTTGGGCAATTAGATCAGCTATTTCACAAATGGATGATATAGAAGCTTTAAAATTCTTATACTCTAAAATGCTAAAAACCAAAAGCAATGAAGAGTTGTTATCCATCATGAATGAGTAGTAATGCTCCAAGCTCTTGCTGTTAAATACAGACCAAAAAATTTCAATGAGCTTGTAGGGCAAAATACTGTTTCTACAAGCTTAAAATATGCTCTTGAAAATAATCGCTTAGCACATGCTTATTTATTTTCAGGATTACGCGGAAGTGGAAAAACTTCAAGTGCAAGAATTTTTTCAAGAGCTCTAGTATGTGAAAAGGGACCAAGTGCTAATCCTTGTGGAGAATGTTCTCAATGCTTATCTTCACTCAGTGGCTCTAATATAGACATTATAGAAATGGATGCTGCAAGCCATAGAAGCTTAGAAGACATTCAAGAGCTTATCGAGCAAGTTAAATACGCTCCATCTTTAGCTAGGTTTAAAATTTTTATTATCGATGAAGTGCATATGCTTACTCCACAAGCAGCAAATGCCTTGCTTAAAACCTTGGAAGAACCACCAAGCTATGTAAAATTTATACTAGCAACAACTGACCCTTTAAAACTTCCTGCTACGGTTCTTTCAAGAACGCAGCATTTTAGATTTAAGCAAATTTCTATCCACGATATCTTAAATCATCTTGAGTGGATTTTAGAAAAAGAAAATATCAATTATGAAAAAGAAGCTTTAAAACTCATAGCAAGAAGTGGAAACGGATCTTTAAGAGATACTCTAACTTTATTAGATCAAGCCATAGTATATTGTCAAAATCATATACAAACACAAAAAATTACTGCGATGCTAGGCTTTTTAGATCCATCTAAAATTGAAGAATTTTATCAAGCCATTTTAGCTAGCGATAAAGATAAAGTTCTTGAGTTTTTAAAAGAATTTGAAGATTACGAGGCAAGTAATGTCATCGATGAGATGATATTTTTTTTAAAAGAAGCATTTTTTGCCAAAAACAATCTTTTTTCTATGTTAATTTACGAAAGATTTTTTAGAATTCTTTCGCGCGCTAAGACTATGTTAAATTCTAGCGATGATGATAGTTTTGTACTTTGTGTTATGGCTTTCATGCTTATAGAAGCAACTTATCTAAAAAGTATTGATGAGGCTATTTACAGCAAAAGTCCAAAACAAGATAACACACCAAACCCAAAACAACAAGAAATTCTTTCTATACAAACAATTAAAGAAGAAAAACTTAATCCTTATGAAAGTTTGTTAAAAGCTATTTACAAAAGAGATTATGATTTAGCTGAAGTTTTCAAAAAAACCACGCAGTTTATTTCCTTTGAAGATGATATTTTAAGTATTAGCTCACATGCTAAAGATGATGATAGAAAAATCCTAAACAATGGCTTTAAATTAATCAAAGTCTTGCTTCATGAACTTTTTGGAGAAAAAACACAAATTAAAATTCAAAAAATAGAAACTATAGATACCCAAAAATTACAAGATATATTCAAAACTCCTATAAAACAAGAAATAAAAAGTACTCCGAATTTAAATGAACATTTTGAAAATTTTAAAAAAGATGCTAAAAAATACGATCCTAAAGACGAAACCAAAGAAGCTCTCAATAAGCTCTTTGGCTTCCCAACTATACAAAATTAAAAACTGCCGTTGATTGAAATATAAATTCTTCTTCCTTCTTCTATGCGATTATAAGTATTTACCCAAGTATCTTCACCTTTGTTTTTATAAGACTCCCAATCATTTGTAAAACTTTTATCAAAAAGATTATAAATTGCCGCATTAATATTCCATTTTTTATTAATATCATAACGCACACCCATAGAAGCTAAAAAGACATCTTGATAATACTCTCTATTAATATTTGTATCACCCATATAACGATCTATTTGCCATTCGCCTTTTATCCATGGAGTGAATTTACTAAAGATATTATAACTTGCTTTTAACATGATATTGTGTTTTAGACTATCAATTTCTGGTTTTCCTATCATAGTTTCATCTTGCGCATCTTTAATTTCACTATCAAGATAAGTATAAGCTAGATCTAAATTTAAATGCTCTACAGGAGTAATCCCAGCTCCAAGTTCTATGCCTCTATACTCAACCTTGCCATGATTAATCGCCTGATAGCATGTATCAGCTTCACATTTTCCAATACCCAAAATCATACTATCTTTACTAAATTTTTGACTAGAAATTTTATCTTTAAAATTTGTTAAAAAGCCAGTTGCTGAAATATAAAACAAATCATTATTATAAACAGCGGCTAGTTCATAATTAAGCGATGTTTCTTCTTTTAAATTCGGATTTCCATACATAGGGTACTTACCTTGTCCACTATAATTATAAGCACCAGCTATCAATCTATTAGCATATGGGGTTCTAAAGCCTGTTGAAACACCGCCTTTTAAAGTAAGCTCACTAGTAGGATTATAAACTAAATAAGCTCTTGGTGAAATATTATTTCCAAAAATTTCATGATAATTATATCTTGCTCCAAAAGTAAATCTTAAATCATCTCTTATACTATATTCATCTTCTGCAAAAAAAGCTAATAAATATTGATCAAAATTAGTAGGATTAGCAATTTTATCTTGCATTTTCTCAAGTCTATACTCACCACCCACGCTTAAAATATGACTTTGACCTAAAGGAATAACTGATTTTGTATCTACAATAATATCTTCAGCAACTATATCTCTATTTTGCCCTAAAAATGGCTGATTTGCTTGGCCAACTACCTCACGCCCATCGTTACTTACACGGTTATACTGCAAGGTAGAAGTAATTAAAAAATCTTCATACACACCCTCATGACTTAAATAAGTTACTAATTTATCTACTTGCATGGTATCTGTATAACCACCTGTTAAAGAGCCATCATTTTTATCTGTTGGTTTTGTTAATGTACCGAGTTGGCCTTTTTTATTATCATAATGATTTCTTGAAAAATCAATATCAAATATCAAAGTATTATAATCATCTATTAAGTAATTTAATCTAGTTCCTAAATTAAAATTACTTGCTTTTGTAGGACTTTGTGCTTGATCACCTTGCACTCTTTGACCACTCCCATTACTAAATTCAACATTAGATTGTTCTCTATAAAACTCTCTAAAACGCAAAGTAAGTCCCAAACGATCATTCATCAATGGGCCACTAGAATATATACTTGCGCCATAAGTATTACCCCATTCTTTATGTGCATTAAAAATACTATCCAAACTAAATGATGTTTCCCATTTATCGCTTACTTTTTTTGTGATGATATTTACAACACCACCCAAAGCTTCAGAACCATATAAAGTGCTCATTGGCCCTTTTATTACTTCTATTCTTTCTATACTAGAAATTGGTGGTAAGAATGAATTTGAAATTTCATTAAAACCATTAGGTCCTACTTCTCCACCTATTCCTTGACGACGCCCATCGATTAAAATTAAAGTGTATCCGGTAATACCTCTCATGGTAATATTATAAGAGCCTGTTTTTCCTTTACTAGCAAATAAATCTACACCAGGAATATCAGCAATAGCTTCAGCAACATCTCTATAAGGCTTACTCTCTAAATCTTTTTTACCAATCACATTTATAGTAGCAGGAGCTTCTTTAATATCTTGAGAAAATCCCGAAGCACTCACTATAGAACTATCTAATAAAACTTCTTGTGATAAAGCATTACAGACCAAAAGACTAGTAACACAAACTGACAAGCAATAATTTTTCATTATTTCCTTTCTTAAATAAACAAAATTTTCAAAGTTGGAATATTATGATAATAATTATTAATTTAAAATAAATTTATTATATCAATTATGATAATTGTTATTAATAAATAATTTAATTTTCAGTAATATAATCACAAAAATTTTTAAAGCGAGGATGTATGGAATTTTTAAAAACTTATATTGACTTAATTATATTTATTGTTTTAGGGTTAATGGCATTTATTGCTATATGGTGCACTATAGAACGCATCTTATTTTTTAAAAAAATTAAACTAAATGATTATCAATGCCAAGAAAAATTTGATGATGCAATTAGTGAAAATATCACTATGCTTTATATTATTTACACTAACGCTCCTTATGTAGGACTTTTAGGAACTGTAGTAGGGATTATGATTACATTTTACGACATGGGAGCAAGTGGAAATATTGATGTAAAATCTATTGTTATTGGCTTATCGCTAGCTTTAAAGGCTACTGCTTTGGGAATTTTAGTTGCCATCCCTTCTTTGATGGCTTATAATGGATTGCTTAGAAAAATATCAACTTTGAGTAATGCATATCGTATTTTTAAGGATAAAAATGCTTAAATTGCCAAAAAATGAAGGTTTAAATATTATTCCTTTTATAGATATAATGCTTGTTTTACTAGCCATTGTTTTAAGTATATCCACTTTTATCGCACATGGTGAAATCAAAATCAATCTACCTCAAAGTGAAAATTCAAATTCCATAAGTGAAAATAAAGACAAAATAAGCATCTTAATCGATAAAGAAAATAAATTTTATATCGATGGAAAAACAGTTTCCATAGAAGAAATAAAAGAAAAATTTGACACTATAAATTCTAAAACCTTAGTAGAGTTAAAAAGCGATAAAGAGGCAAAATTTGAAAGCTTTGTAAAAATTATTGATATTTTAAAAAATAAAAATCATGAAAATTTTCAAATTTTAACAGAGCAAAAAAGATGAAGACTTTTATAAGTAATCATAAAAATCAATCATTTTTCATTACTTTATTTATCTTTTTACCTTTACTTTTTGTTTTTCTTTATGCTAAGAATTTTTTATATATACAACATAACACTACAAAGGAAGAAAAATTTAATATAGCTATAAAACAATTTTTACAAGATTCTCCTAAAGTAAAAAACGAACAATCTAAACAAGAAAAAATAAAAAAAATAGAACAAGTAAAAGAAAAACCTATCGTTCAACCTAAAAAAATAAATACTTCAACCGATACTAAAGCAGCAAATCGATTAAAAGAGGAAATAAAATCTCAAAAAATAACATCTCAAGAAAAAAACATCCTGATAAATTCTCAAGAAAGCATATCTTTAACTAATAACAATGAACTTTTAAAAGAAGTTAAGCAAGCTATAGATAAAGCTTTAATTTATCCTAGGCAAGCTAGAAAAATGCGGATGAGTGGTGAAATTTTATTAGAATTCACATGGACTAAGGATAAAAACTTATTAAACTTAAAAATATTAAAACCATCAAAATATAAACTATTAAATGATAGTGCCTTAGAAACTATACGCATAGCATCTAAGAATTTTCCACAATATGAAAAAACTTTTCATATAAGAATACCTTTAATATACAAAATAAACTAAGCAATTTTGCTTAGTTTATTTTGATTAAATTATGTCCTTTATAGATCCCATAAATTTTATAATCTCCATTTTTAAGCATCAAAACTACAGGATATTCTTCTTCATAACCTTGTTCCATTCCAGGACTTCCTTGAGGCATACCAGGAGCAGAAATACCTATAACATCCTCAGGTTTATTTTCCAAAAGCCAAGCAACTGCATCTTCAGGAACATGCCCTTCTATAGCATAGTCATCAATCACACCAGTATGACAGCTTTGATACACAGGCTGAATATTCATTTTTTCTTTTATTTTTAAAAAATCTTCACTTTTGTGTATTTGTACTTTATAGCCTTTATCTTTCATATAATTAGCCCAAAGATCGCAACATCCACAAGTGGGACTTTCGTAAATATTTAATATTTTTTCATTAGCCAATAAGCTTGTAAAACCAAGCGTTAAAGTTAAAAATAATTTTTTCATATATCCTCCAAAAATAAAAAAGATACAATACATTATAAAAATTAATATTTTATATCAAAAACCAAAAATATCAACTATGGTTAATTAAAAATATTAAATTAAAGTATTACTACTAAATAAAATTTCTAAATAACTTTTCTGATTTTCTACCACTTAACAAGTACTATAACCTTCTTTTTTTGTAAAACTAAAAACCTTACCCTATTAGAACAACTAAACCCTCTAATTCATAGTAAATATCTCATATAATCATAACCGATTATCCACCAATACAATGACTTATTATAAACTTTATTATAAACAATATCACATATAACACTTTACAATACTATTTCAATATAAAACCTGTAAGGGGTATTTTAAAAAGAATATGTAACTATCTCTAAATAATTTTAGCAAAAATGCTAAATAATAGGCTTTTAAAGCTTATAGAAATACATTTTTATCTTTCTCAATTCAAAGCATAAAATATCCCAAATATCCCAAAATATCCGTTTTATCCCAAGAAAGTGATTAAATACTGTTTAAAAGGCATGTAAAGGCGAAGTTTAGTTTTAAATTTTAAATCCTAAAAAATGTTTTACTCTCCAAAGATAGTTACATTTTTACTTAAAATAAACTTATGTTTTGTTTTTAATGTAACTATCTTTATAAAACACTATATAATCATAGTTTAACCACTTTTTATACAAAAATAGCATGTAGCTATCTATAACTTTAAGGTTTGGAGGATAGTTACGTACAAAGCTTAACATTACTAGATAATTTAAAAAATAAATAACATACAGGTAGTTACAAATAAAATATAGTTTTGTTTAGATAATTATCATATTGGAAATTTTTTGCTATATAAAATATTCAAATTTTTATATTTTTTTTAAATTGCCAACCCTTTCCATTTTTATTTCTTTTTCTTTAAAATTGTGAAGATCTTTATATTTTGATAAAGATAAATTACTTTTAACATCTTTTATGTGGTTTTCCAAGTCTTTTTTTCTTACACTAATTATTTCTTTCCAAGTCATTGGATTTATGCTATATTTATCTCCAGTTAAGCTTCCTGTAAATTCTTGCTTTTTTGATGAAATGCATATAGCCTTCACATAATCAATATTACTTCCTTGCTTTGATAATGATTTAAGAATTTTAGTGATATATTTATTAAACACATCAGTAAGTATTGATGAATTTATTTCTACTTTTGGTGCTTTTAACTCGATAAGTATTAATTCATTATCCTTAGTACGAGGTATAAAAATATCTGGAATTGTATTTAATTGATTTTCACTATCTATATTTATTGGTAATTTTATTTCATTAAAAATTCCTTTTAATGATTGATCGCTAAAAAAATCAAGATTTAGATATTCTTCATCAAACAACCATAAATTATTTTCTACAATTTTATGTAGCTCCTTTCTTTCCTTTGTTTCTGCCTTCCCTTCGTTTAATACCAAATTTTCAAAATGCTGTAAAAAATCAAGTCTTGATATATAATTATAATATTTTTTTATTAGATTCAGAATATTAACATTCTCTCTTACATAATTAAAAACTTCATGATCTTCTTTTTCTAAATTAAAAACAAGTTCCAAATTCTCAAGTGTATTATAAGAATTATCTGAAATTAATCCTATTAGCGAGTTGCTAAAATATGATGCGTTGCTGCGATTAATATTATGTTGTTTTATAAGCAACGGCAAAGATAAAACCATATACGCTTCTTTAATTTTTTCTTGTATCATTTTATCGGTTTCATCTTTGAAAAATTCACTCTCTTCTGCTAATTTATTAGCCATCAAATCTGCATTTTTAAGCCAAACTTTATATAATAATTTATCTAAGTCAGGTTTATATAAATTCTTAACTTCCTCTATAATTTTTTTATAGTTAGGATTAATATCGATAAATTCACAATCCTCTTCAAAACAGCTACTCGTTAAAAATACAGTATGACAGTTAAATATTGATTTTTGACAACCAGATGGTATTTTTCCAAGAGGAATGTTATCAATATTAAATAAAAAAACATGCTTTTTATCGATTGCCAAATCAATTTCATTTTTCCAAACAACCATATATGCACTAATTTTTTGTCCATTTTTTAATTCATACTCTTTTTCCAGTTGTTCTTCTATATATTCTTCAACATTAATTTTTATATTGTTAATAGATAAAGTTATACCCTTTAGAAGTTTATCTGAAAATTCAACTATAATTTCTTTTTTTGCTTTTTCAATCATCTGTTCTATTGTATTGCCATTAATAAATTTATTTCCTAGTCTTTTGATATATAATTTCGTTGTAAAATTTTCTGTGTGATTTGCAACTTCTTCTTTGACGCTAAATCCTATATTCTGATTTTCACCTTGAAAGATAACGCTATAACTTTTATTGTTATATTTTGTATATATTTTAATATCACTCAAACATTCATTTTCAAAATCAACAAACTTAAGATAAGAATATCGGCCTCTGCTTCTTCCTCCTAAAGTATTTTTAATATAATCTCCACCTTTATAATGCGTCCATCTATTTTGCATATATTGATCATCGAAACAATTAAAGCCGGCCCCGTTGTCTTTAATGGTGATAGAAATACTATTATCAAACAAACCATCGCTTTCGCACTCTTCAAAACAAATATCAATATGAGTTGCTTTTGCATCAATAGCATTCTTGATTGCTTCGCTAATTGGATTTAATCTCATAACACTAGAATCACTTTTAATTGTTCTGGTTGTTACTATGGTATTAAAGCTTTTCATTAATATAAGTCCTTTTGATGGCTTTGATTCTTTAATTGGCAAGCATTATATAATTTATATATTAAAAAATCAATTTAAGATTATAAATTATTATTTATTTAATGAAAAATTTGTTTTTTTTAAAATCAATTAATAGTGTAAAAATTATACTTATAATTAAACCTTTCAAAATAAAATCTTTTCATTGCTTTTTGCAATTTTTTGTTAAATTCTTTTAAATTAAAATAAAAGGATTTAACATGCAAATGCAAGAAGTGATTGAGAAATTAAAAGACATACTTGCAAGTGAAGGTAAGCGCGAATTAAAAACAAAAGATATAGCTAAAGAATTAGGTATCCACCCAGACACTTTTAATTCTATGAAATTTAGAAACTCCATTCCCTATGCACACATTTTAAACTTCTTAGAAAAAAGAAACATTAGTATTAATTACTTCTTTTATGGAAGCTCTCCAAAAGATCAATTAGAATGTGAATACAAATACAAAATTTTAAAACTATATAAAACAAATGCTAGTTTAGGTGGAGGTGGGATTAATGATATTTTAGACTTTGAAAATATATTAATAGATCAAAAGATATTAGATTTTTTTAAAACAAAAGATTGTGAGCTTATTACTTGTTATGGTGAGAGTATGGAGCCAATTATCAAAGATAGAAGTATTTGCGTAATAGATAGAAATAAAACTTTTAAAAATAAAAGTATTTGTGTAGTCAATACTAAAGATGGACTTTTTATCAAACAAGTTTTAAAACAAGATAATGGAGTAATTTTACACTCTTTAAACCCTTTATATAAAGACATATTTTATAAAAATGGAGATTTTTTATTAGTTGGTATGGTAATTGGAGAGCTTTCTAGGATCTAACAGCACACAATAAGCTTTGCCAAGCTATTGTGTATTTAATCAACAAAAGGAGAAAAATGAAAGAGATTAAAAACTATACTGATAAAGAATTAAAAGAAAAAATTATGCAGGATTTAGAAGATGAATTTAAAACTTTATATAAAAGACTTTTAAAAGAAAAAGATTATCTAGTAAGAGATAATATTTTAGAGCTTATGACTATTTATAATATGGGAATATATTCTTATTCTATTGCAAAAATACTTGAAATGAATGAAGATAAAACCATTATACAAGTGCCTTTATTTGAAAGATACATAATTGGTAGAAAATTTGTAGTTCAATACAATGATAAAAAACAAAGATATGAACTAAAAAGCACTTTTTGTGAATTTTAAGGGGTCAAAAATGAGTATAAAATATCCAAATATAAAAGTTAAATTAATCGGAGAAGATGGTAATGCTTTTTCAATTTTATCTAGAGTTGATAGTGCTTTGAAAAAAGCTAAAATACACAAAAATATTAGAGATGAGTTTTTTAAAGAAGCTACAAGTAAAGACTATAATCATTTATTAAATGTAGTATCAAGCTGGGTTAAAACAATATAATTTACAACAGCACACATTCAGCTAAGCCAAGCTATTGTAGTCTTATCAAAACAAAAGGATAAAAAATGTCAAGAATACAAAATAATTTAAAACAAGGTTATACAAGAGATTTTATAAGAGCAATTTGCAATGGCAACAATGATGTTGTATTAGAGTATCTTAAAAACGGTATGAGTGCCACAAAAGAATGTATGGGCGAACAACCTATGTTTTATGCTATTAATCATAATAATTTTGGAGCTATTTTACTCTTATTAAAATACGGAGCTATTTTAGAGAAAGATTATTTAGAGTATGAAGTAAAATCCAACAAAGAAGCTTTAGATTTTTTAGCTTCTTTGCTTAAGTAAAAGAGAATATTAAAAAATATTCTCTTAACTTTATTCTTAAAAGTTCATTATTAAAACCTCCTTGATGTTTTTTAATAACTCATTTAATAGTTTATGTTCTTTTATTCCAAAACCATTAGTGTTTTTATAATAATTTTCAGTCCCCACATAAGGTGGATCTAAATAAAACAAAGCTTCATTGTAATCATATTCTTTTAAAATATATTCAAAGCTTTTATTTTCAATACTAGCATGTTTAAGCCTTTGTGTATGTAAGCTAAAATCTCTAAGCAATCTTTTTGGCGCTCTTTGTTTACTCATAGCAAATTGCCCCATGCTTGATCCAAAAGAAGTGCTGATAAGATAAAAATAAAAAGCAGCTCTTTCTATATCATTCCTTGACTTTAATTCTTTATTTTTTATCATTGCAAATATCTTTCTACTCACTAACATAGAATTAAGCACATTTACTATAAGCTTTGTGGTTTATTTCTAATACAAAGATGTAGATTAATAAGCTCGTTATTTATATCATTAATAACTTCTATTTTTGAGGGACTTTAACTAAAATAACTAAAAT
>NZ_JAKMRM010000015.1:0-38253 GCF_025772105.1 Campylobacter sp. IFREMER_LSEM_CL1846
TTATACCGCTTTTATAATTAAACACCAAAGAAAATTTCAGGTTTTAATCTAAGCATTAAACAATATGCAGCCAAACTAGCTTGCTCTCTTGTATAGTTTCTATTGCCTTGTATATGAATGCATTCTTGTAAAAAGGTTCCATCTTTATACATAGCTCCTATGTAGATGGTGCCTGCTTTGGTATTTTTATCATTTTCTTCTCCAGCTACCCCACTAAGCGCTAAAGCAAAATCACAATTTGTGGTTTTAAAAACCCCTTTTAACATAAAATAAATACAACGATCAGAATATTCCCCAACACTTTCTAAAGTATCATTGCTCACCCCAAGCCAAGAATTTTTTAAACGATTAGAATAAGTGATCAAAGAACCCTCAAACACATTAGAAATTCCTGAATTTTCAGCAAATTTTGAAGCACAAAGTCCTGCGGTGCAACTTTCTGCAAAGGAAATTTTTAAGTTTTTTTCTAAAAGTTTTTTGGCTATAAATTTAATAGGATCATTTCCTAAAAATACTTTTCCTGCAAAAAGTTTGAAAACCCCTTTTAAAAATCCTTCTAGTTTTCCATATTGACTAGCGCTTGCTCTAATGCAAATGAGATTATCTAATAATGCACTTGAGCAAGTTTGAATTTCAAAAGAAGTAGTAAGTGTGCTAAGTAAGATATTTGCACTCATTTCATCTATATCTAAAAGACAAAAATACGCATAGTCAAGTTCAGGATTTTGCAAAATCAAAGGCAATTTTTGCTCTATATTTATATTTAATAAATTAATATGGCATTGCTCAAAAGAACTTAAAAAGGAATTTTTTTCACGCAAAGCTTTTGAAGGTACTAGGGTATCATTTTCTAAGATTAAAACATCATCATTTAAGGTTGCTATGATTTTAGCTATGGTTGCATAGTATTCGCTAATGCTAAAAATGGTTATATAGCTATATTCTTTAGAAAGTTTTTCAAGTAAAAAAGGAAGTTCTTTATCAGGTTTGTTTATAAATTTTAACTCATGAAGCTCTAAAAACTGCTTTTTGTATTCTTCTTGTATATAACGCATATAATTTTCATTAATAATAATTTCATTGCCTATAATGATGATGAGATGTTTCATGATTTTCCTTTTTTTATTGCGATTATAACAAAAAAATAAGTGCAAATTAAAAGTATTTTAAGTAGAATTTACTATTTTTAAATTTTTCAAGGTGGATTATATGGATTATAAAGATACGCTATTGCTTCCAAATACGACTTTTGCAATGCGTGCAAATTTAGCAGAGCTTGAGCCTAAGCGTTTTAGCAAGTGGTTTGAAAACAACTATGCTTATGAAAAAATGAAACAAAAAAGACAAGGAATAAGCGAGAGTTTTACTTTACATGATGGCCCTCCTTATGCTAATGGACATTTGCATATTGGCCATGCTCTAAATAAAATTTTAAAAGATATCATCATCAAAATGCATTATTTTCAAGGTAAAAAAGTGCGTTTTACTCCTGGTTGGGATTGTCATGGTTTACCGATAGAACAGCAAGTTGAAGTTAAACTTAAAGATAAAAAGCAAAGTTTAAGCAAAAAAGAAATTCGTGAGTTTTGCAGAGAGCATGCGAGAGAATTTGTAAATATCCAAAGAGATGAATTTAAGTCTTTGGGTGTGATTGCTGATTGGGATGAGCCATACTTGACTATGAAAAATGCTTTTGAGGCAGATATTTACAAAGCTTTATGTAAAATCGCTAAAAAAGGACTTTTGCTAGAAAGAAGTAAGCCTGTTTTTTGGAGTTGGGCTGCTAAGAGTGCATTAGCAGAAGCTGAAGTAGAGTATGAAGATAAAGAAGATTATTCTATTTTTGTAGCTTTTGAGCTTGATAAAACTTCCCTTGAAAAGCTAGGTGTAAAAAAAGCTAAAGCAGTCATTTGGACTACCACGCCTTGGACTTTACCGGCAAATCAAGCTATATCTTTAAATCCAAATGAAAAATATGTTATCACTGAAGAAGGTTATATTTTTGCTAAAGCCTTGCTTGAAAATATGATTAATAAAAACTTCACTCAAGGAAAAATTCAAAAAGAACTTTTAGGTTCTGAATTTGAAAATTTAAGTGCTATTAATCCACTTAATCAAAGAAAATCCACTCTTATTTTAGGCGATCATGTTTTAATGGAAGGTGGAACAGGGCTTGTACATACTGCACCAGGTCATGGTGAGGATGATTATTATGTGTGCTTAAAATATGGCATTGAAGTGATTATGTCAGTAGATGATGGTGGGTGTTATGATGAAACACTAAGAGCTAAAGGGCTTTTGCCAGAGCATTTATTAAATGAGTTTATAGGACTTCATATTTTCAAAGCAAATGAGCGTATTTTAGAATTGCTTGGCGAAGCTTTGCTTGAGAGTTCTAAATTTATACATTCTTATCCATTTTGTTGGAGAACACATAAACCGGTTATTTATAGAGCCACAAAACAATGGTTTATCTTAATGGATGAGAAAAAATTAGATGGAAAATCTTTAAGAGAACTAGCACTAGAGCAATTAAATAATGTGAAATTTTACCCAGAAAGTGGGGTAAAAAGACTTAGTTCTATGATAGAAAATCGCCCTGATTGGTGTATATCAAGACAAAGAGATTGGGGTGTGCCTATCGCATTTTTTAGAGATAAAAACACCAAAGAAGTGATTTTTGATGATGATGTTTTAGATCATTTGGTGGGAATTTTTGAAGCAAATGGAGCTGATGCGTGGTGGGATTTAGAAATAAAAGATTTATTACCGCCAAATAGCAAATATGATCCAAATAATTTAGAAAAAGTTTATGATATTTTAGATGTTTGGTTTGATAGTGGTAGCACTTGGGAAGCAGTATTAAACTCAGCAAGATATGATGCAGGAGAATATCAAGCTTCAATGTATCTTGAAGGAAGTGACCAGCACCGTGGATGGTTTCAAAGCTCACTTTTAATTTCTACTGCTATCAATCACAAAACCCCATATAAAAACATACTTACTCATGGCTTTACCGTAGATGAAAAGGGTCAAAAAATGAGTAAATCTAAGGGTAATGTGATTTTACCTCAAAATGTAGCTAAAAATTATGGGGTAGAAATTTTAAGACTTTGGATAATGCTTAGTGATTATTCAACAGACTTAAAAATTTCAGATAATATCTTAAAACAAGTAAGCGAGCAGTATAGAAAGATAAGAAATACTATAAGATTTTTACTTGCAAATACTAATGATATGGAATTTTTAGAAACAAAAAATTTCACACTTTTAGATAAGTGGATTTTAATGCGTGCAAAAGTTGCTTTTGAAGTATGTGAAGTTGCTTTTGAAAAATATGAATTTGCAAAAGGCTTTAGTGTGCTTTTAAATTTCTTAAGTGCGGATTTAAGTGGAATTTATTTAGATGTGTGCAAAGATAGATTATATTGTAATGCAAAAGATGATACAAAAAGAGTAAGCGCGCAAAGTGCTATGGTGCTAATAGCTAGAAAACTTTTTGCGCTTTTAGCTCCAAGTTTAACTTACACTATAGATGAAGCTTTAGAACATGCAAATGTGGCCATTAAAGAAAATGCTAAAGATGTTTTTGATTTGGTATTAAAAAATGGCTTTGATTATGAGTATAAAATCGAAGATGATTTATTTATAAAATCAAGAGAAAAATTCTTTGAACTTGTTGATGTATTAAAAAAAGACAAAATCATCAAATCAACCTTAGAGTTAAGCTTGCAAACAAGTGCAAATGAGCTTTTGAGTGAAGATATTGAAGAAGTAGCTGATTGGTTTATGGTAAGCTCAGTAGAAAGCTTAGATGATAAAGAAACTTTGAGTGAGTTTAAAATAGATGATCATAGTTTTAAAATAGTGCGTTCTTTATTGCACAAGTGTCCAAGATGTTGGAAATTTTTAGCAAAAGAAGAAGAATGTTTATGTCCAAGATGTAATAGTGTGGAAAAAGCAAAAAATGTTTGAGCAAGCTTTACCTTTTAGCGTGGTAGTGATTACTTTATTGAGCTTTTTATTTATCACGCTTTTTTTGTTTTATTTGGTTAAAAAATTTAAGGATAAATAATGGTAACTTTAAAAGAAGCTTTGAAATTTTCAAATGAAGAATTAGAAAATCTAAAAAAAGAATTAAATGAAAAAGCACATCAGCAAAAGCATTTAGGTGCTTATGTAGAGCAGTTTTTAAATAAAGACTTAAGCACTTCAGGTACTGGCGTACCAGTAGCTATAAAAGATAATATTAGTGTAAAAGATTGGGAATTAACTTGTGGTTCTAAAATTTTACAAGGCTATGTGGCTCCTTATGATGCAAGCGCTATTGTAAATTTACGCAAAAATAATTTTACTCCATTTGGAAGATGTAATATGGATGAGTTTGCTATGGGAAGTACAAGTGCAACTTCTTTTTATGGTAAGACTTTAAATCCGCTTGATAATACTAAAGTTCCAGGTGGAAGTAGTGGGGGGAGTGCTGCTGCGGTTGCTGCAGGGATAGCTTTAGCAAGTTTGGGTTCAGATACAGGTGGTTCAGTAAGACAACCTGCTGCTTTTTGTGGTTGTGTTGGGTTTAAGCCAAGTTATGGAAGAGTTAGCAGGTATGGTTTAGCAGCGTATTCTTCAAGCCTTGATCAAATAGGAGTTTTAACGCAAAATGTTGAAGATGCTGCGATTTTATATGATGCTATTGCAGGTTATGATGAAAAAGATAGCACAAGTGCAAACATAGCTTTTGAACCAACTACGCCAAAGCTAAATGCAAATAAAAAGCTAAAAATAGCTGTGATTAAAAACTATATAGAACAAACTAATGATGATGTAAAACAAGCCTTATTAAAAACCATAGATATGTTAAAAGCAAATGGCCATGAGATTGTTTATAAAGACTTAATGGATTCTACATTTGATGTTGCGGCTTATTATATCATAGCAGCAGCTGAAGCAAGTGCAAATTTAAGCCGTTATGATGGTGTAAGATATGGTAGAAGAAGTGAAAAATGTGACAATCTTAGTCAAATGTATGTAAATAGCAGAAGTGAAGGTTTTGGTGAGGAAGTAAAAAGAAGAATTTTACTAGGAACCTTTGTTTTAAGTAGTGGCTATTATGATGCATACTACATCAAAGCACAAAAGGCTAGAAGATTTATCAAGCAAAAATATGAAGAAATTTTAAACGATTGTGATTTGATTTTTATGCCAGTTGCTCCAAGCGTTGCTTTTGGTTTTAACGATATAAAAACTCCAGTGCAAATGTATTTAGAAGATGTATTTACTATTTCAGTGAATTTAGCAGGACTTGGTGGCATTAGTGTGCCAGTAGGAAAAAATGAAAATAGACTTAGTATTTCTGCTCAACTTATATGTAAAGCTTATGATGAGCAAACTTTATTAGATGGTGCTTTAAGCTTGGAAGAAATTATCAAAAACAAATAAAGGAAAAATTATGAAAATCATAAAACGCGCTTTGACTTTTGAAGATGTTTTACTAGTCCCTCAATATTCTGAGGTTTTACCTAAAGAAGTAGATATTAAAACAAGACTTACAAAAAATATCACCTTAAATATGCCTTTGATTTCGGCTGCTATGGATACAGTTACTGAACATAGAGCAGCTATTATGATGGCAAGGCTTGGTGGCATAGGGGTAATCCATAAAAATATGGACATAGCTTCACAAGTTAGAGAGATAAAAAGAGTTAAAAAAAGTGAAAGTGGCGTGATTATGGATCCTATTTATATAGGGCCTAAAGCAAGTGTTAAAGAAGCGCTAGAACTCATGGCTGAATATAGAATTTCAGGCGTTCCTGTGGTAGATGAGAATAAAATTTTAATAGGAATTTTAACTAATCGCGATTTAAGATTTGAAACTAACTTTGATAATTTAGTAGAAAATGTAATGACAAAAATGCCTTTAATCACTGCTAAAAAAGGCTCTACTTTAGATGATGCAGAAAGGATTTTCTCTACTAATAAAGTAGAAAAACTTCCAATCGTAGATGAAAATAATCGCTTAGAAGGTTTAATCACTATAAAAGATTTGAAAAAACGCAAAGAATATCCAAATTCAAATAAAGATGCTTATGGAAGATTAAGAGTGGCTGCAGCCGTGGGTGTGGGTCAGCTTGATCGCGTAAAGGCTTTAGTAGAAGCTGAAGTTGATGTTATAGTAATGGATAGTGCGCATGGACATTCTAAAGGGATTATTGATACATTAAAAGCAATTAAGGCTGAATTTAATGTAGATGTGATAGTAGGAAATGTTGCAAGTGCTAAAGCAGTTAAAGATCTATGTGAAGCAGGTGCAGACGCTGTTAAGATAGGTATAGGACCTGGTAGTATTTGCACCACTCGTATTGTTTCAGGTGTGGGTGTACCTCAAATTTCAGCTATAGATGAATGTGCAATAGAAGCGAGTAAATACAGCGTGCCAGTAATCGCTGATGGGGGTATAAAATACTCAGGTGATATTGCAAAAGCTATCGCAGCAGGAGCAAGTAGTGTGATGATAGGTTCACTTTTGGCAGGAACTGATGAGAGTCCAGGTGAGTTATTTACTTATCAAGGAAGACAATATAAGAGTTATCGTGGCATGGGAAGCTTAGGTGCTATGCAAAAAGGTAGTTCAGATAGATATTTCCAAGAAGGTACAGCTCAAGATAAACTTGTACCTGAAGGTATTGAAGGTAGGGTGCCTTATGTAGGAAGTATAAAAAGTGTAGTACATCAACTTTTAGGTGGGCTTAGATCTTCTATGGGTTATGTAGGTGCAGTAGATATCAAAGCTTTCCAAGAAAGAGCTGAATTTGTAGAAATCACCGTAGCAGGATTAAAAGAAAGCCATGTGCATGATGTAACTATCACTGCTGAAGCACCAAATTATAAGGTGAGTAATTAATGGAATTTGAAGATCATATCAAACAAGCCGAGCTTTCTTTGGAAAAACTTAATGATAAAGATTTGGACCTTAAAACTTGCGTAGAAATTTATAAAGAAGGTTTAAAAAGTATCAAGCAAGCAAGAACTATGCTTGAAAATGCTAAATTAGAAATCGAGCAAGTAGATGAGTAGTGTTGTAGCTTTACAATTTCCCACTTTGGCTTTGAGTGAATCAAGGCTTGATTATTATCTAAAAGCTGCTAAGGAAAGTGGTGCGAATTTGGTGGTTTTGGGCGAGTATGTTTTAAATAGCTTTTTTAGTGAGCTAAAAACTATGCCAAAAAGCATGATCAAAGAACAAAGTCAAAGCAAAAAAGCAAGCTTGATAAAACTTGCTAAAAAATATGATTTAAATATTATTGCACCTTTCATAAGTGTTGAAAATGATGGTTTAAAAAAACTATGCTTAAAAGTAGGTCCACAAAATGTAAAAGTGTATGAGCAACAAATTTTAATGCCTTATGCACACTGGAATGAAGAAAAATTTTTTAACAATAAAAAAGCTGATAAGCTTAAACTTTTTACTTTCACACATGAGGGCTTAAAATGTGCTTTGCTTTTTGGCTTTGAGGCACATTTTGATATCTTTTGGCAAATGATCATGAAAAAAAAGATAGACTTAGTCATCATTCCCACAGCTAGTACTTTTGAAAGTAATCAAAGATGGCTAGAACTTTTAAAAACAAGAGCCTTTTTAAACTCAACAAGCATTTTAAGGGTTAATCGTATAGGTAATTTAAAGCAAGAAAATGAGTGGAAATTTTATGGAGATAGCTTTTTTATTAATGCTTTTGGCGAAGTGCAAGAGCAACTTGGCGATCAAGAAGAAATGCTTGTAGTGGAAGTTAGTAAGGCAAATGAAGCTAGAAATTTATGGGGCTTTGATAAGCTTTTGAAAAATTATGAAGAATAGTTTATATTTTAAAACACAAATTATACTTTTAATATAAAGTATAATTTGTTAGAATTAACAATTTAATATAGTAAATTTGGATTTAACTATTTTGTTTATTAACTATAAACCAAAGAATTGAAAATCCTATTATTCCAATTGGTAAGACAAGTATAAATAATAAAAATTTTATAACTATTTTTGCAATGACTAAAAAAAGAGCATTGATAAAAAATACATTATCTCCAAGCAGTATATTTTTTAGTTCTTTCCATACAAAACATGCAAAAGGAAATAATAAAAATTAATTCCTAATATAATAAAAAATGAAATGCTGCTAGATAGTGGAGTGGTAAAATAAAAAAATACATGCTGCAAACACATAATGTCTTATAAGCCACACTAGATTTATAGTGCTAAAAACTTTTAGTGGATTGATCAAATTTTACTCCTTATTTATTTATAAAATATTTTGCAATTTTATTTTTTTAAATTAATTTAAACTTAATATTTTTATTTTAATATTGTTATATTAATACTAAATTAAATATAAAGTAGTTTTAGTATTAATAATTTATATAAGATTGTGTAAATATTTTGATGTGGCTATGTGATTTATATCAGGATAAAATAAATACTCATTAAAAAGTTTATATTTTATTTTTAGTAAACAAATGATAGAATTTTGCCTTAAATTTTCAAAAAATTTGAGGCAAGAATGCAAAAAATTCATTTTATAGGTATAGGCGGTATTGGAATTTCAGCTTTGGCGAGATTTTTAAAAGAACAAGACTTTAAGATTAGTGGTTCTGATATCAAAGAAAGTAAAATCACAAAAGAATTAGAAAAAGAAGGTATAAATATAAAAATTCCTCATCATAAAGACAATGTAAAAGATGTGGATTTAGTGGTGTATTCAGCTGCTATCAAAGAAGATAATGAGGAATTAATCAGCGCAAAAAAACAAAACATCACAACGCTTTCAAGAAAAGAAGCCCTGCCTATGATTTTAAAAGACAAAAGAGTTTTTGCGGTTGCGGGAGCCCATGGTAAAAGCACAACTTCAAGCATTTTAGCAAGCTTGATAGAAGCTTCTGTTATTATTGGTGCAGTGTTGAAAGAAAGTGGCACCAATATGCTTTATAAAGAAAGCGAAAATCTCATTTTTGAAGCTGATGAGAGTGACAGTTCTTTTTTGAACTCAAATCCTTATTTAGCTATAGTGACTAATGTTGAAGCAGAACATTTAGATCATTATGGAAATGATCTTTCAAAATTATACAAAGCTTATGAAGACTTTTTGCGTTTGTCTAAAATTCAAGTGATTAATGCTGAAGATGAGTTTTTGTCAAGTTTAAATTTAAATAATGCAAAAAAGCTTTACCCAAGCAAAGATATCACAAATATTTATATGAAAGTAGAAGATTTTAAGCCAAAAACCTATTTTACACTTAAAGATTTAGGCGAATTTAGCGTTTTTGGTATGGGTGAGCATGTGGCGATGGACGCTGCTTTGGCTATTTTGGCTGCGAGTGAATTTATAAGCACAGAAGAGCTAAAAACTAAGCTTTTAAAATATCAAGGGATTAAAAAAAGATTTGATATTTTGTTTGCAAATGAAAATATGGCTTTGATTGATGATTATGGACACCATCCAACAGAAATCAAAACAACACTTAAAGCAGCAAGTGAGTATGCAAGGCTAGCTGGATATAAAAAAATCATAGCTATTTTTGAGCCTCATCGTTATACGCGTTTAAGTACAAATATAGAGTATTTTAGCGAGGTTTTAGCAAATGTTGATGAGCTTTATATTTTACCTGTGTATGCAGCAGGAGAAGCTAAAATAGAGATTAATATGCAAAAATACTTTCCAAAAGCTAAATTTATAAAAGAAATCAAAAGAGAAGAAAGTGCTATTTATCTTGATGATGAGTTGATTGAAAATGGCTTGGTAATCGGTTTTGGTGCAGGAGATATAAGCACAAAGCTTAGGGGTAAGTATGTTTAAGATTTTTTTATATATCTTAGCTTTTTTTGCGATTTTACTTTTTTTCATTTTTTTGCGTAAAAAAATAGGCAAGATTAGTAATTATCTTTTGATTTTAGTATTGATTTTGATGATTGTCTTTGCGATTAAATTTGAGCTAAGTGCCACAAGAAGTGGGGTTTTGAAAAAAGAAACGCTCAATGCATTTTTACAAGGACAAAGTCTAATTTGCAAAGATGTTAATGTCACTAAAGAGTATTTTAACTTTGAACATGGAACGCAAAGTTTTATTTCAAATGGTAAAAATAAACAATTTAAAGCCTATGTTTTTGATATAAAAGATTGCAAGGTAGATAAATAATGCAAGAGCAATTTTTTAAAAAGTTAGATTTAGATGGCTATATAGAAGATTTTAGGGGGCTTTTTGCAAGAGATAAAGAAATTTTTTTACAAGGTGATAGCAAGCTTCATTATAAAAGAATCAATGAGCTTTCACTGATTGATTTTAATCCTCCACCTATGATAGAAGAGCTAAATGGTGCTTTAACTCATCTTAGCAAGCAAGGAATTTTACATTTAAGCCAAAGCTTTGAATTTATTAAAATCTGTATGTATTTTAGATACTTAAAGGGCTTAAAATTTGAAGAAAGTTTAAAAGAATGGCTTTTAAAAATAGAAATTCCACAGGCTATTTTAGAGCTTTTTGAGTATTTTGATGAAAAGGGTGAGATTAAAGAAAGTGTTGATGAAAGACTTGTTAATCTAAATTTAGCTCTAAAGATAAAAAAAGAAAGCTTGGTAGCTGAGTTTAAAAAACTCACCTATACTAAAAATCTTAGTGCATATTTGATCGATACGCAAATCCATCTTATCAATGGTATGGAGGCCTTGCTTTTACGCGGTGGGTTTAATCATGTCCTAAAAGCAAAAATCATAGGTAGAAGTAGTGGCGGTGGATTTTATGTGGTGCCTTTAAGCGTAGAAAAAATCCAAAGTCAAATAGATGAAATCAAAGATGCTAAAGAAGAAATTTTTTATGAGTATGCTAAAAAAATCAGCTTGATTTTTTATAAAAATTTAATGTTTTTGAAATTTATCAATAATGCTTTTGATTTATTTGATCATTATAGCGCTAGAGTTTTGATGGCTAAAAAACATGATTATGAGTTTGTTTTAGCTGATAGCTCTAATAATTTAAGCTTATATAACTTCGCACATCCGGCTTTAAAAAATGCAAAAAGTGTTAATATAGAGTTTAATAAAAAAGTTTTAATCATCACAGGTGTAAATGCAGGTGGTAAGTCTATGCTTTTAAAAGGAATTTTAAGTGCAGCTTTACTTGCAAAGCATTTACTTCCTATGAGAATTAATGCACAAAAAAGCCAAATAGGCAATTTCAAAGAATTTGATGCGATTTTAGAAGATCCACAAAATGTAAAAAATGATATTTCTACTTTTGCAGGAAGAATGTTGCATTTTTCTAAGCTTTTAGGTAAGAAAAATGTTTTATTAGGGGTTGATGAGATAGAGCTTGGAACAGATTTTGAAGAAGCTGCGTGTTTATATACTGAGCTTATTTCTAAGCTTTTAGAACAAGATAATAAAATCATCATTACAACCCACCACAAACGCCTTGCTATGCTTTTAGCTAAAAATTCACAAGTTGAACTCATCGCTGCTTTGTATGATGAGGAATTATCACGCCCAAAATATGAGTTTTTAAAAGGCACTATAGGCAAATCTTATGCATTTGAAACGGCTTTAAGATATGGCATAAGTGCAAATTTAGTGCAAAATGCTAAAAAGCTTTATGGAGAAGATAAAGAAAATTTAGAAGAAATGGTAAGTAAAAATATCAATCTTGAACTTTCTTTACGCAAGAAAAATGAAGAGCTTGAGAAAAAAGAAGCTAAGGTAGATGAAATTTTACTTTCACTTAAAGATCAAAAAGAAAAAAATGAGCAAGAATTTAAAAAGCTTATTTCTAATTTAGAATTTAAATACCACAAAGCCATAGAAGAAGCTAAAAAAACGATAAATCTAAAAGATATTAAAGAAAAACAAAGAAGTTTAAACAAAGCCAATGAACTTAAAAAAAGCATTGTTTTACCAAGTATGGAGCAAAATGAAGAACTTAGAGTTGGGGATTTTGTAAAATATGAAAAAATCAAAGGTAAAATCACTGCAATTTCAAAAAACGATGCGATGATTCAAAGCGATGGTTTGAGTTTGCGTGTGCCATTAAAGCTTCTTAAAAAAAGCAATCAAAACCCTACACAAAAGGTAAAACCAAGTGTCAATATAACCCGTCCAAGTGCTTTAAATATGACTTTAGATTTACACGGCTTAAGAAGTGATGAGGCGCTTGAAAGATTAGATAAATTTATCTCTGATGCTTTGATAGTGGGTTTTGATGAGGTGATAGTTTATCATGGTATAGGCACAGGAAAACTAGCTTTTGCGGTAAAAGAGTTTTTAAAAGCCCACAAAAGTGTAAAAAGCTTTAATGATGCTCCGATTAATCAAGGTGGTTTTGGTGCTAAGGTGGTTAAATTATAATTTATTAATCCTATCTTGATCACTATCACCTTTAAAAAATGCATAGTTTTTATTATTACATTTATATGCAAAATAGATATCTTGATTTTCTTTAATAAAAGGTTCAAAATAATTTGTAATCACTTCTTTATTTTTTTCTATAAATCCCATATTTGTAATTTTTGAAAAATCGTTAATATAGCAAAGAAAATCAATATATTCATAATCATTTTGTATTAAAAATTCTTGAAAAAGACTATAAATATTTTCTGTAAAATTACCTATAAAATCAACTATTCTAATGCATTTTGCTTGAAGTATTTTTATTTCTCTTGTAACAAAAATACATTCTAGTGTAGATTTTTCAAATATTCCCAAAAATTGATATTTGTAAAAAGGGTTGTTGTAGTATCTGTTTATAAAGTATTTTTTGGATTTATAAGGTATAAAATTAAATTTAATATTTGATTTTATGAATTCTTCTGCATTTAAAATTTTATATGTAAAATTAATATTTTTTAAGTTACATATCGATGGAGAATTTGCAAAATCAGCCATATAAAAAATATTTTTTTTATCATTTTTAATATAAAAATGCTTAAGTGGTTCTATTTTATCATATAAAAAAAGTTTATAATATTTTATACCATACTCTGATAATCCAGCATTTCCAATTGATTTTGGTGTTAAAGTTTCTAGTAGAAATTTAATTAATACTAATCCAAATGTAGGTTTAATGCTTTTCCAAATTCCAAACCATAAATCTTTGTTGGCTTCGAGTTTATTATCATATTGACTAAGTAAGGTAAAGCCTAATATAGATTGAATAATATTATCTTCTAATCCCAAAACAATATTATACCTTTGATTGTATTTATCTAAATACTGAAAATCAAGCACTTCTTTATTATAGGCAAATACATGATTTTTATTCCAATGATTTTTTATAAATTCCATTATTTTGTTTGCTTCTTCTAATTTTGCAAAACGGATTTCAACCATAGTTAGCCTTTCCATATATAAACTCATTGCAATCATACCTATGAAGAGCAAAAGGATTATTAATTAAGTCTTTGTAGTTAATATCTTTTGAAGGTATGGAGCTAAAAGCAAAATCAAAATTATATTTTTTAAGCCATCTTTTTGCATAAGAGGTGCTTTCTCCATAGGGATAAGAAAATATTTGTATTGGTGGTTTTATAAAAGAGTTTAAAAAATTTATAGAGGATTTTAGCTCATATTTTTGGTTATATATGTTCAATGTTTTAAAGCTTAAATGGGTAAAGCTATGGCTAGCTATCAACATACCATTATCACTCATTGTTTTCAATTCATTTTTACTTAAATATAAATTATCAAAAATTTCATCATCATTCCAAAAATTTGTAATAACTTGATCTAAAATTTTTTCTTTATATTCTGGTTTTATAAAATAATTAAATAAGAGTTTAAAGTCTTTTGTACTTTTATCATCATCCAATTCTTGATAATAGTTTTTAAAAAGTTTTAAAGAAGATCTTTTTAACATGCTTGGTTTTATAATATTATAGGCAGTGTTTAATAAAATCCCCCCCCCCATTTTTCCAAGTAAATAATGTATTCTATGAACATCTAGTGCTTTTTTCTGTTTAAATATACGAGTAGGAACAAAAAATATACCAAAAAGCTTTCTTTTTGTAAGTTCGTTAAAGACATAATTATAATGATCTTTAAGTCCATCATCAAAGGTTAATAGAATTTTATTTTTTAATTTATTACAAAACAATGGATTTTCTTTTAAAAATAAAAATTCTTCAAGGTTTACAAATCCAAATTCTTTTTCAAAAAAATCTAATTGTTTTTTAAAATTTTCAATATGTAAATATCTAAAATTAGGTAATTTTTTTACTTTTTCTCTTATGTAGTGATACATTATTATTTTCATAATTATCCTTTTTGGATATTATATCAAAGCTATCTTTAAAAAATAAAACTTAAATTTAATATTTTTTTGTTACTCTTTTAAACAAGGTTTAATAATGAAACAAGTGATGATTTTAAGCGGGGCAGGTTTGTCTGCTCCAAGTGGTATAAAGACTTTTAGAGCTAGCGGTGGGCTTTGGGAAGAGCATGATGTGATGGAAGTTTGCTCTGCAACTGGCTTTAGAAAAAATCCTAAAAAAGTTTTGGAATTTTATAATAAAAGAAGAAAAGAACTAGCTAGTGTTAAGCCAAATCACGCACATGAAATCATCGCTTTATTAAAACAAAAATTTCCAAAACAAATTAGCATTTTAACGCAAAATGTAGATGATTTATTAGAGCGAGCAGGTTGTGAAGAAGTGGTGCATTTGCATGGCTTTTTACCTGAGCTTAGGTGTTTAGAGTGTGAAAATATTTTTAACATAGACTATGAAAGTAGTGATGATAAAATTTGTCCTAAATGTCAAAGCAAAAGTGTAAGGCACAATATCGTGATGTTTGAAGAAATGGCACCAAATTATAAAATTTTATATGAAAAATTACAAAATTGTGATTTATTTGTATGTATAGGCACAAGCGGGCAGGTTTTACCCGTGGGAGAGTATGCAAGAGTATGCAAGCAAAGTATATTAAACAATCTTGATGAGGATAAATATTTAGAAAGTAATTTCACAAAAGTTTATATAGAAGATGTTTGCACGGCTATTGATAAAATCAAAACCGATATAGAAAATTTCTTGGAAGCAAAATGCTAGAAGTAATCTTACAAGGTATAGTTTTAGGTATGGGTGTGTCTGTGCCTTTTGGACCTGTAAATATTTTGATCTTAAATACTGCTTTGTCTTCTTTTAAAAATGCTTTTTGCGTTGGGCTCGGTGCTTTAAGTGCTGATATACTTTTTTTGATTTTGATTAATCTTGGGCTTTTAAGCTTTGCAAATAATGAATTTTTTTATAAAATACTAGCGGTTTTTGGCTTTTTCTTTTTGAGT
The DNA here is from genome assembly GCF_025772105.1 of Campylobacter sp. IFREMER_LSEM_CL1846. Taxonomy (NCBI): domain Bacteria; kingdom Pseudomonadati; phylum Campylobacterota; class Epsilonproteobacteria; order Campylobacterales; family Campylobacteraceae; genus Campylobacter; species Campylobacter sp. IFREMER_LSEM_CL1846. Next base: position 15,316 of record NZ_JAKMRM010000015.1, read on the forward strand.
TTTATGGTATTTTTAATGCTAAGAAAAACAAGAAAAGTCGATCTTAACAAGGTAAATAAAACACATCCTTTAAAAGGTTTTAGCAAAGGATTTTTCTTAAATGTTACAAATCCTTATGTTATAGGCTTTTGGGTGAGTGTAGCAGGGCTTAGCATGCAGAGTAAAAACTCTTTTGCCTTGCTTTTTGGTTTGGTTGGTTTTATTGTGTTTTGGATTTTTACTCTATCGTTTTTTGTGTCTAAATTCAAAGCACTTGTAAAAAACAAACATATATTTTACATTAATCTTTTTTCAGCATTTATTTTAGAGTATTTTGCTCTTTCTATGCTGTATAAAGCTTTTATAGGATAGAACATGCAAGTAGTTGAAATTTTTAAAGAATTGAGCAAATTTAAATCCATCACCCCAGATGATGATGGAGCATTAAATTATATTGCAGTGGAGTTAAGTGATTTTGAAGCTTTTTTTATAGAAAAAGAAGGTGTGAAAAATCTTTTGCTGACTAAAAAATTTAGTGATGATGGTGAGCATTTAGCTTTTGGCGGGCATGTAGATGTAGTGCCTGCAGGAGAGGGTTGGAGCAGTGATCCTTTTGAGCCTTTAGAAAAAGATGGGTTTATTTATGTAAGAGGTGCACAAGATATGAAAAGTGGCGTGGCTGCTTTTATGTGTGCAGTTAAGGAGGTAGAAAATTTCAAAGGAAGAATTTCACTGATTTTAACAAGCGATGAAGAAGGCGAGGCTAAATTTGGCACGCTTGAAGTGCTTAAATTTATGCAAGAAAAAGATATGCTACCTGATTTTGCTGTGGTTGCTGAGCCAACTTGTGATAAAAAATTTGGAGATAGTATTAAAATAGGGCGTCGTGGTTCTATCAATGCAAAATTGCTTATCAAAGGCAAACAAGGCCATGTAGCATACCCGCAAAAATGCATTAATCCTGTGCATAATTTTGCTTTTGCTTTGAAATTTTTAGCAGGTTTTGATCTTGATCCAGGCGATGAGGTATTTGCACCATCTAAAATCGTTATTACTGATATACGCGGTGGTATGGAAGTGTGTAATGTAACCCCAAATGATTTAAAATTGATGTTTAATGTAAGAAATTCTCCACAAACTAGCTTAGAAGATGTAAAAGCTTATGTAGAAAAGACTTGTGAAGGACTTGATTATGAGTTGAGCATAAATCAAAGTTCAAATCCTTTTTTAACACAAAGTGATTCTAAAATCGTACAAAAACTAAATGAGAGTGTGCAAAAAATTACTCAAGTAGTGCCAGAACTTAACACCAAAGGTGGTACAAGTGATGCGAGATATTTTGCTGAGTTTGGTGTGAGGGTGGTAGAATTTGGCGTGTGTAATGATAGAATTCATGCAATTGATGAAAGAGTGAGTATAGAAGAGCTTGAAAAATTGTATTTAATTTTTAAAGATTTATTAGAGAATTTTAACTAGGAAAAGCATGGATGTAATAGGAATTTAGAGTAGCCTCTCATTTAAGAGTACCTTGCAGCTACCGGCAAGTTAGCCCTCTAAACTTCTAAAATTATATCATTAATTTTTTAAAATGGAGTTAATAGGAAGTAAAATGTCTTTTGAGCTTGATGTAAGTAGCTATGAAAAAATAGAAAAGCTATTTATCAATTTTAAATTAAAATGTGATTTTAAATTTAGAATGATAAAAGGGATTAATGTTTTGCATTTTGGATATTTGTGGGGAGCTTGCAAAGAAGCACAAAAGATTTTAGAAAAAAATCAAAAATGTGAAGATTTGTTTGAGTTAATTATGAAAATTTATTCCAAAAGACGCAAAAATCATCAAGCAAATTTTTTACTTTTACAATGTTATGAAAATGCTCTAAGAAGTACTTTAGCAGTAAAAATAGCAAATTTGTATAATAAGTTAGATGATGATTGGTTTAAATCTAGCGAAGAGGCTTTTAATCCTGCTTTAAAAAGTCTTTTAAAAAAAGTTAAAAAGAGATGTCAAAAAATAGATGAATATAATAGCACTTGGCAAATTTTTGATGATTTTTGTCTGATTGATTTAGAAGAGATATTAATAGATCATTGGAGTGAATTTGCTTATATATTTAAAGATAAAAAAATATATAAAAATCAAGTCTTACCAAGTTTTGGCACCAAAGAACATCTTAAAACAAAACTAAGCCAAATAAGAAAAGCTAGAAATGAAACCTATCATAATAAACCTACAAAAATAAAATTTAAAAAAGATTTGGAAATTTTACTTTTGAGATTTGGTTATAATTTAGAAGATGCTATTGATATTGGAGAGATAAAAGAAGCTATTATTTTAAGATTTAATTATAATAATGTAAGTGAGTAAGTATTTTAAGTAAAATAAATAAAGGTTTTAAATGATTATCAATGGGCAAAAGTTTGAGTTAAAAGAGCTTAAATTCATGGACTATGTTCAAGAAAAACAATTAAAAATAGAATTTATTGCCTTAGAATTAAACGGAGAAATTATCCCAAGGGATAAATTTGAAAATTTGATTTTAAAAGAAAATGATAAAGTAGAGATTGTTACTTTTGTAGGTGGTGGTTGATGAGAATTAAATTTAATGGTAGTATGATAAACACGCATTTTAAAAACACTTTGGAATTTTTTCAAAGTGTGAGTAAAAATGAAAATGATGTATGGATAGTCAATGGTTTTGCAACAAAAGAAAGTTTGGAGCTAAAAGAAAATGATGAGCTTTTTTGTATAGAAAAAAATACTTTACCACCATATGAAGCTCTTGATGCGATGATGAGGGCAAGACATACTCCAAAACTTCATGATAAGCTTAAAAAGGCAAGTGTGGCAGTGTGTGGACTTGGTGGACTTGGTTCGCATATAGCTATAAATTTAGCAAGAAGCGGGATTGGTAGGCTTCATTTGATTGATTTTGATGTGGTTGAGCCAAGTAATCTTAACCGTCAAGCTTATATGGTGGAAGATTTGGGTAAATTTAAGGCTGAAGCTTTAAAAGATCAAATCGCTAAAATTAATCCTTTTATAGAAGTATTTGCACAAGTTTTAAAAATAGAAAAAGAAAATATAGCCAAACTTTTTACAAATGATGATATAGTTTGTGAAGCCTTTGATAGTGCAAAATATAAAGCGCTTTTAGCGCAAAATTTTCATCAACACTATCCTCAAAAAACATTAATTTGTGCTTCTGGCTTAGCAGGATATGGCGATAGCAACAGCATACAAACAAGAAAAATTGCAAAAAACTTTTATGTTTGTGGTGATTTAAAAAACGAGGCAAAAGTAGGTAATGGACTTATGGCACCGCGTGTAAATATTTGTGCAGGACATCAAGCAAATTTAGTTCTAGAACTTTTAGCGAGCGAGTAATGGAAAAATTAAAAATAGGAAAATATGAGTTTAATTCCAGGTTTATTCTAGGTTCTGGGAAATTTTCTTTTGAGCTTATAAAATCAGCCATTGAAGAAGCAAAAGTTGAGATTATCACCTTAGCTTTGCGTAGGGTAAATGATAAAGGTATAGAAAATATACTTGATTTTATCCCAAAGCATATTAAGCTTTTACCAAATACTTCAGGTGCAAGAAATGCTAATGAGGCATTGCGTATAGCAAGACTTGCAAGAGAGCTTGGTTGTGGAGATATGATTAAGGTCGAAGTAATTAGCGATAGTAAATATTTATTACCGGATAATTATGAAAGTATAAAAGCAGTAGAACTTTTAGCAAATGAGGGTTTTACACCTTTAGTTTATATGTATCCTGATTTATATGCAGCGCGTGCTATGGCTAATGCGGGAGCTGCTGCTATAATGCCTCTTGGAGCTCCTATAGGAAGCAATAAGGGCTTAAAAACTAAAGAATTTATACAAATTTTACTTAATGAAATTAGCTTACCTATTATAGTAGATGCAGGTATAGGAAATCCAGCACAAGCTTGTGAAGCCATGCAAATGGGAGTAAGTGCAGTGATGGCAAATACCGCCATAGCTCAAGCTAAAGATGTAGCAAAAATGGCAAAGGCTTTTGCGTTAGCTATAGAGGCAGGATATAATGCGTATTTAGCAGGTATAGCAAATGAAAGTACGCCAAGTGCAAGCTCGCCTTTGAGTGGTTTTTTAAGAGATTAAAATGCAAAAATATCCTCATATGCAAAGTATTGAAAGTGAGATTTTAACTAAGGTTTTAAAAGAAGTTAAAAATTTTGATGAAAGTAAATTTAGCGCTTTTGATGTAAAACAAGCTTTAGTTAAAGATTATCTTAACATAGAAGATTTGAAAGCTTTGCTTTCAAGCGCAGCAGAAGATTTTATAGAAGATTTAGCACAAAAATCAAGCAAGATTACTCAAAAATATTTTGGAAATTCCATTTTGCTTTTTACGCCTTTATATCTTTCTAATTTTTGCAATAGCAAATGTACTTATTGTGGATTTCAAAAAGGAAATAATATTAAAAGAGCTAAGCTAAACGAGGCTGAAATTCACAAAGAAATGCAAGAGATTAAAAAAAGTGGCTTGGAAGAAATTTTACTCTTAACAGGTGAGGGCAGGGAATATGCTAGCGTAGAATATCTTGCCAAAGCTTGTGAGATAGCAAAAGAGTATTTTAAGGTCGTGGGAATTGAAGTTTATCCTATGAATGTAGATGAGTATACATTGCTTCATGAAAAGGGTTGTGAATATGTAAGTGTTTATCAAGAAACTTATAATCAAAAAACTTATTCTAAAATTCATATTGAAGGTGAAAAAAGTGTATTTGAGTATCGTTTTCATGCACAAGAGCGAGCGTTAAAAGCAGGTATGAGAGGGGTTGCTTTTGGAGCTTTACTTGGCGTGGATGATTTTAGAAAAGATGCTTTTGCTACGGCTTTACACGCGTATTTTTTACAGCAAAAATACCCTCATGCTGAAATAGCTTTATCTATCCCTAGATTAAGACCTATTATCAATAATAAAAAAATTCATCCAAAAGATGTAAGTGAAACAAGGCTTTTGCAGGTTTTATGTGCTTATAGATTATTTTTACCTTTTGCGAGTATTACGATTTCTACGCGTGAAAGAGCAGGATTTAGAGACGGGGTTATTAAACTTGGAGCTACTAAAATGAGTGCAGGTGTAAGCGTGGGGGTAGGTGAGCACCAAGGTGATAAAAAAGGTGATGATCAGTTTCAAATTAGTGATATGCGTAGTGTTGATGAGGTTTTAGTTATGTTAAAAAATGCAAATTTACAAGCTATAATGAGCGATAGTATTTATGTGGGATAAAAAAATCATTGCTATTAGCGATAGTCAAAATACCCAAGGAGATTTTTTAAATTTTATTGAAAAACTAAGTCAAAGTAGTATTGATGCTTTAGTGCTTAGAGAAAAACATTTGGATGAGTTAGAATATACTAAATTAGCCAAAGAAGTATTAAAAATTTTTAATAAAACTCAAAAAATTTGCTTTTTGCATTATCATTATGAAGCTTGTTTAAAATTAAATCATCAATTTTTTCATGCTCCCTTAATAATTTTACAAAATTACCCACAAAGTTATAAAAAATTTGAGCTTTTGGGTACTTCTGTCCATTCTAAAGAAGAATTAGATTTAGCTTATAAGTTTAAAGTAAATCATGCTTTTTTCGGACATGTATTTGAAAGCTCATGTAAGGCTGATTTAACACCAAAGGGTATAAAAAATTTAAAAGATTTGTTAGAAGTTTCAAAAATACCCATTTATGCTATAGGTGGGATAAATATCCAAACTATAAATCATTTAAAAGATTTAAATTTAGCAGGCGTATGTATAAGAGAAGCTTTGTGTAAAAGTAAAGATGTAAAAAACTATGTTTTAAAGTGTAAAGATCTTTTAGTCCAAAAGGACTAAAAGATTATAGCCAGAAAAAGTATGCAATTACTGCAAGTGCGATTGAGCAAAAGATATTTAATATAATCCCAACTTTTACCATTTCTTGTTGTTTAATATGTCCTGTACCAAAAACTATAGCATTTGGTGGTGTAGCAACTGGTAGCATGAAAGCACAAGAAGCACCAATAGCAATGATTAAAGCAAGTCCTAAAGCAGGAACGCCTAAAGTATCTGCTATAGAGATAAATAAAGGCACAAGTAAGGCTGCTGAAGCAGTATTTGAGGTAAATTCAGTTAAAAATACTATAAAAAATGCCACAATTAAACCTATAATAAATAAATGTCCATTTTCTATAAATGAAATGATAGTATCAGCCATTACTTTACTAGCGCCAGAATCTCTTAATACTACACTTAGAGTGATACCTCCACCAAAGAGCATTAATACACCCCAATCGGTATTTTTTTGTATATTTTTCCAATCAATTACTTTAAAAGCACATACTAAAACAGCAGCCAATAAAGCAATAATTGCATCAAGATTTGCTATTTTGTGTCCAAAAATACTTGTGATGATAGGACTGATATTACCACTAAAAATCCAAGATAGTGCAACGACTAAAAAGATTATTAAAGTGATGATTCTAGGTCTTGTAAGTTCTATATTTTCAGTATGTAAATCAACTTGTAGATTAAATTTAGGTTTAAACATAAAGTATAAAATTAAAATCATTGCAGGTAGGAAAATTAAAACAATAGGAATTCCGTATTTTAACCATTGTGCAAAAGTAATGTGTAATTGAGTGGCAACGATTGCATTTGGTGGAGTTCCTACTATGGTGCCTATACCACCTATACTCGCACTAAAAGCTATACCTAAAAGGATGAAAACATAAGTATTTCTATCTTTTTGCGGATCAAGTGAAGCTAACATACCTATAGCAAGCGGAAGCATCATAGCTGCTGTTGCGGTATTACTCATCCACATGGATAAAAATGCAGTAGTGATAAAAATATACAAACTAGAAAGGCCTAAATGCCCTTTTGCTAATGTTAAAATTTTATGTGCAATAAGTTTGTCTAATTTTTGATGATGCATAGCTGCGGCCAAAGCAAAACCACCAAAAAATAAAAAGATATTAGAATCAGCAAAACCTGTTAAAGCTTTAGCGGTGGGTAGTAATCCCAAAATAGCAGCTAAAACAGGTACTAAAATAGCTGTAATAGTAACATGCAAAGCCTCACTAAGCCATAAAACGGCAATAAAAATTAACAAAGATAAACCTTGGTTTACTTTAGTTTCACCAAAAGGGGAAAAATAAAGCAAAGCGATAAATAACACTAAATCAGCAACGACTATAAGTGTTTTTGTATTTGAACTCATTTAACAACTCCTTTAAAATATTGCAGTTTTGTAACATATTCTAAATGAATTTTCTTTTAAATATCAATTTTTGTATAAAATTTTTTCAATAAAATTATTCTTGTGTGGAAAAAAGTAAGTTTTAGTAAAATTTATTTGTTTTTGGTATAATTTTTGCTAATTAAAAATCATAAAATAATAAAGATGATTCTAAGGAAAAAAGATGTTAAAAAAAGTATTTGTATTTGTTTTAGCTTTATTTTTTAGTGCATGTGCTGTAAATTCTAAAAATCAAAGTGTTGCAAAAGTTAATGAGCTTATAAAAATTCAAGCACAATGTTATAATCCTTCTGATTCTAAAGCATATGAAGCAAAAATTAAAGGCCTTGTGTATATTAGTGATGTGGGGCTTAAGTATTGCGCAAATAAAAGAACAATTGATAAAAGTGCTTCCTTAAAAAAAGTTTATATTCATAGGGTATATGATTTAAATGAGAATTTAAAATATTCTTCTTCTAATGGAAATAATTATTATATTAATGAGAATTTTAACTACTATTTTTATGTGTTTTTAAAAGAAGAATTAGAAAATAGAGGTATAGTTGTAGTAGAAGATACACAAGATTCTCCTTATGTTTTAAGGGTAGATTTAAGTTTTAATGATTTTTATTCTAAATTTGATTTTAATTCTTTATTTTCAATTATTGCTAGTCAATTGACACTAAAAGATATTAATACCAATAAAACTATTAATATTAAAACCAAACAAGAAGTTAAAGGTTTTTATAATATCAAAGATCTACCTTTTTTCACTCAGCTTCTTATAAAACAAGTGGCTAATAAATCTGCAGATATTATCAGCTCTTTGTGAGGTGTTTTAATTGCCATGGATTTTCCTTTGCGAGTTTTTGTCCAGCTTGCAAGGAAGAGCTTTTAGAATATTCTTTAGGTATAAGAGAACTTGAGGGAAATTTTAAAGTTTATTATTTTTATCAATATGAGCAAATTAAGCATTTGATTTATTTTAAACACAAATTTCAAGGCTATTTTGTTTTAAATGCTTTGGCAAAATTGAGTTTTGCTAAATTTGAGGATTTTTTTCAACCATCTTGTAAAATTAATGCTATAGCTTTAGATGATAAAACATATAAAAATTACTCTCATACTGCTATTTTAACTAAATACTTAAATACTAAATTTATAAAACCTATGTATCACACCTTGCAAGCTAGTTCAGAATTTAAATATAGTGGTAAAAGTTTGAAATTTCGTAAAGATAATAAAAGATCTTATAAGCTTTTAAAGCGTCCAAAATATCCTGTAATTTTAGTAGATGATGTGATAACTACTGGATTAAGTTTATTAGAGGCAAAAGAGCTTTTAGAAAAAAATAATATTGAAGTGCTTTTTGCTTTAGTTTTGGCTAATGCAAAATTTGATACAATATAGGCATTAATTTTAAGGATTTTTATGGAAAATATTTTTACTAAAGATTCAGATATTGAAAATATAGATATAGAAAGTTCTATAAAAAGTAGTTATTTAGATTATTCTATGAGTGTTATTATAGGCCGTGCCTTACCTGATGCTAGAGATGGGCTTAAACCTGTTCATAGAAGAATTTTATATGCTATGAATGATTTAGGTGTTGGAAGTCGTAGTGCATACAAAAAATCAGCGCGTATAGTGGGTGATGTAATCGGTAAATATCATCCACATGGTGATACAGCTGTATATGATGCTTTAGTAAGAATGGCGCAAGATTTTTCTATGCGTTATCCAAGTGTAGATGGACAAGGAAACTTCGGTTCTATTGATGGCGATGGTGCTGCTGCGATGCGTTATACTGAAGCTAGGATGACGATTTTAGCTGAAGAGCTTTTGCGTGATATAGAAAAAGATACGGTTGATTTTATACCAAATTATGATGATTCTATGAGTGAGCCTGATGTTTTACCTGCTAGGGTCCCAAATTTATTGCTTAATGGTTCAAGTGGTATTGCAGTGGGTATGGCTACCAATATTCCTCCGCATAGCTTAAATGAGCTTATTGATGGTTTGCTTTATTTAATTGATAATAAAAACGCAAGTTTAGAAGAAATAATGCAATTTATTAAAGGACCTGATTTTCCAACCGGTGGTATTATCTTTGGTAAAAAAGGTATTATAGAAGCATACCGCACAGGTCGTGGTAGGGTAAAAGTAAGAGCAAAGACCCATATAGAAAAAAGAGCTAATAAAGATATTATCGTTATAGATGAACTTCCTTATCAAACTAACAAAGCAAGATTAATAGAGCAAATCGCTGAACTTGCCAAAGAAAAACAAATCGAAGGTATTGCTGAAGTTAGAGATGAGAGTGATAGAGAAGGAATTCGCGTGGTAATTGAGCTAAAACGCGATGCTATGAGTGAGATTGTGTTAAATAATCTTTTTAAATCTACCACTATGGAAAGTACTTTTGGTGTGATTATGCTTGCTATACATAATAAAGAGCCAAAAGTTTTTTCTTTAATTGAGCTTTTAAATTTATTCTTAAATCATAGAAAAACTGTAATTATTAGAAGAACTATTTATGAGTTGCAAAAAGCTAGAGCTAGAGCACATATTTTAGAAGGTTTAAAAATTGCACTAGATAATATTGATGAAGTGATAGCTTTGATTAAAAACTCTCCTGATAACCCAACGGCTAAAAATTTATTAATGCAAAAATTTGGTCTAAGTGAGCTTCAATCTAATGCTATTTTAGATATGAAATTAGGCCGTTTAACAGGTCTTGAGAGAGAAAAAATTGATAACGAATTAAGGGAATTATTAGCAGAAATAGAGAGGCTTGATCAAATTTTAAAAAGCGAAACTTTGCTTGAAAATTTAATCAAAGATGAGTTAAAAGAAATCAGAACAAAATTTGATGTACCAAGAATTACTCAAATTGAAGATGACTATGATGATATTGATATAGAAGATTTAATACCAAATGAAAATATGGTAGTTACTATCACTCATCGTGGCTATATTAAGCGTGTTCCAAGTAAGCAATATGAAAAACAAAAACGCGGTGGTAAAGGCAAGGTTGCAGTTACAATTTATGATGATGATTTTATAGAAAGTTTCTTTACGGCAAATACACATGATACCTTGATGTTTGTTACTGATCGTGGACAGCTTTATTGGCTTAAGGTTTATAAAATTCCTGAAGGAAGTAGAACTGCTAAAGGCAAAGCTGTGGTTAATCTCATTAATCTACAAGCAGATGAAAAAATCATGGCAATTATTCCAACCACTGATTTTGATGAAAGTAAATCATTGTGTTTCTTTACTAAAAATGGTATCGTAAAACGCACAAATTTAAGTGAATATCAAAACATTAGAAGCGTGGGTGTAAAAGCGATTAATCTAGATGAAAATGATGAACTTGTTACTGCAATTATCGTAGCAAGGGATGAAAATGAAACTCAAGAACAAAATTATGAAGAAAATTTAGAAAATGAAATGCTTGAACCTAATGAAGAGCTTGATAATACTATCGTTGGTAAAATGCTTTTTGCGGTTACTAAAAAAGGTATGTGCATTAAATTCCCACTTGCTAAAGTTAGAGAGATTGGCCGTGTAAGTAGAGGGGTAACTGCGATTAAATTTAAAGAAAAAGATGATGAGGTTGTGGGTGCTGTTGTTATAGAAAATGACGCTCAAGAAATCTTAAGCGTAAGTGCAAAAGGTATAGGTAAGCGTACTGATGCTGGAGAATATAGACTTCAAAGTAGAGGTGGTAAGGGTGTTATTTGTATGAAACTTACTGCCAAAACAAAAGATTTAATCGGTATAGTCATAGTTGATGAAAGTATGGATTTAATGGCATTAACAAGTAGTGGTAAGATGATACGCGTTGATATGCAAAGCATTAGAAAAGCAGGTAGAAATACAAGTGGTGTAATTGTTGTTAATGTTGAAAATGATGAGGTTGTAAGCATTGCTAAGTGTCCTAAAGAAGAAGATGAGGAATTAGATGCTGAAACTAATATGGATTTAAATTTAGAATAGTAAAATTATTGGAATGCTTTTTGCTGTTTTAATAAAATCAAATAAATTGAAGGTGTAAAAAATGAAAAAAGTTATTTTTATGTTTTGTTTAGCTTTGGGTTTTAGTGCTTGTGCACTAGATCAAAGAGGTGTGAATCCAAATCAGACTCAAGCAGCAAATTCTGATGTTGTGGTTCAAAAAGTTGATAAAGATGATGTGCGTAACATCATTAGAGAAGAAAAAATGCTTGCAAATGATACAAGCACAGACAATGATCTAACTTTTACAGCGGTGGGTGAGGGTATTGCTCCTTTAAATACGGTTTCAGTTGGTCAAGCTTTGGCTTTAGCTAAAAGAGCGGCAATTACCGATGCTTATAGACAATTAGCAAGTAAGTTGTATGGTGTCAGAGTTAATGGTAAAGATACAGTAAAAGATGCAATGCTTAAAAGCTCAACTATTACAGCGCAGGTAAATGGTTTGATTAAAAATGCAAGTGTTGTAGATCAAGACTTTAAAGATGGTCTTTATAGAGTAAATGTAGAACTTAAAATTGATGCTGACAAGTGGAAAGAATTGTTTGCTTATTAATCCTCATAATTTTTAATGCTACTGCCCAAGATGAATTTATATTTTGGGCAGAACTTTCTAATAAAAATTTTATTCTTTATCATCAAAATGAAACTATTTCTATGGCTATGACTAAAAGTAAAAATAAAAATTTAGAATATGCTTGTGAGTTAGCATATACGCCAAGTGATTTGAAGTCTTTAATACGCAATGATTTTGGTATGGTGGCTGAAGAAAAGATGACAAAGCTGGATAAATTTAACTTTTTAAATGCTCACAAAAATGATTTAATTGATTGTTTTTTTAACTCAAAAATAGATGTAAAAGACTTTGTAAAAAGTGAACAAGCAAGTGCGCAAAGTGAAACTTATGTGAGAATTTTGCCGCTAAGATTTATAGTTGAATTTCACGATAATAGTGCCTTTGTATATTATCTTAAATAAATACAAAGCTTGCTTTTATAAAAATCAAGTTAAAATACTTAAAAAAATATTAAGAGTAAAAGATGTATAAAAGTATCCCTCGTTATTTATTATTTAAATACCTGCGTTTTGATAAAGATCAACCCTTTATTATGCTTTCAAAAATTTTAGCCTTTTTAGGTGTAAGTATAGGACTTTGTGTGCTTTTAGTTGCAATGGCCATTATGAATGGCTTTGATAAAGAATTTGAGAGAAAACTTTTTACTATGAATTACCCTATCACTATATTACCGCGTTTTGGAGCAAATGTAGATGATAAATTATTACAAGAATTAAGAAGCAAATTTCCAAATTTATTATTTAGCCCTTATATTACTACTCAGGTTATAGCAAGAAATGATTTAAAATTGGAAGGCGGTATGCTTTTTGGGGTTAATTTTGAAGATGAAAAAAAGATCAATGAGGTAGTAGCTCAAGCTTTAGAAGATAAAAAATTAGATAATTTTGATATTTTAATTGGTAAGGGTTTAAAAGATGAATTTGGACTTGATTATAATGAAAAAATTACCTTAATTTTTTCCAATCTTAATGCAAGCGGACTTTCGCTTATTCCAAAAGTTAAAAGATTTGATGTTATGGCTGATTTTTCTTCAGGTTTGTTAGCTTATGATAAAGCTTATATGTATACAGATGTAAAAGCTTTAGCTAAGATTTTGTCATATCCCCAAGGAAGTTATGATGGGGTACATGTATATTCAAATAAGCCTTTTGAGGATATTAAACAAATTGAAGCTTTCTTGGGTGCAAGATATGCTAGTATAGGCTGGTGGGAGCAAAATGGAAATTTCTTTGCAGCATTAGCTTTAGAAAAAAGAGCTTTGTTTATAGTATTGATGTTGATTATTTTGGTCGCAAGTTTAAATATAGTAAGTTCTTTATTAATGATAGTAATGAATCGTCGTAGTGAGATAGCTTTGCTGCTTTCTTTGGGAGCTAGTAAGTTAGAGATTAAAAAAACATTTTTTTCTTTAGGATTTTTGATAGGTGGAGGTGGTATCGTAGCAGGTGTGATACTTGCAGCTATTGCTTTGTGGATACTTGGAAATTTTGACATTATTTCTTTACCAAGTGATGTTTATGGCATGAGTAAGCTACCTTTGGAGCTTTCTTTTGTTGATTTTTGTACTACGATTTTTGGTGCTATTATGATTGTGAGCCTGTCTTCTTATTATCCTGCTAAAAAAGCAACACAAGTAGATATTTTAGATACTTTAAGAAACGAATAAATTGAAAAATTTATTCGTTTAAGAATTTTTGAATTTCATTGAAAAAGTTTTCATAACTGATATCTTTAATGGTTTTAATAAATTTTCCATTCTCATCAATCAAATAAAATTCGCCACTATGTGCTATAGAATATCCCATAGCGGAATCTTTAAGATTGATTTTTTCATATACTACGCCATAATTTTTAGTAACTTTTTCTAATTCTTTTTCATCTTTAGCAACCAATGCAGTTGAATTTGGGTAAAAATACTTAACCCATTGGCTAGTTTGAGTTAAGTTGCTATCTCTTGCTGGATCTAGTGAGATAAATATCACATGAGCTTTTTCTTTATTTGGCATTTTTTCTAAAACATTAGCAATCAAGGCAAGCTCACTAGGACAGACATCAGGACAATATGTATAGCCAAAATATACAATTAGTTTTTTACCGATAAAATCTTTTAGACTAAGTATGCCTTTTTCAGAATTTAAGTGAAAATTGTATTTGTTGTTTTCAAAATACTGCACAGATATAAAAAATACTCCAAAAATTACCACAATTAATAAAAAAATATTTATTTTTTTCATATTTTACCTCTTTACATCAAAGTCAAAATAAAAACCTAGTGGAGTTTCATCATCAAAAAGCTCTATTCTAAAACGCATTATATCTAGAGTGCAAGAACTTAAAACTAATTTAGCATGATAAGTATTGTTTATTTTTTTAAATTGTGGAACAATATCTCCCATATACATATTAAGTCCATAAACCCTAGCATTAAGTTTTTTAAACTCACCTAAATTGGTAATATTTAAATCAAGCTCATTTAATGTAGTAATAGGCTTTGGATTTAAATTTACTAAGACTTTTTTATCCTTAAAATTGTATTCACATTCTTGAATGTTTAGATCACATGTTAGAGGTGTTAAAGTGGTAATTAATTCTCTCTTTTTCCCGGTATTTGATGAATTGGTGTAAAAATAAGCCCCGCATATAGCAAAGACTATAGCTAAGGCAAAGACAAGTAGATTTTTCATTATTTTTTAATGCTTCTTGACTTGATATCTTTTAGTTCAATTGTGCTATTATCATCAAAATAAAGAGTTAGATTGGCCTTTGTTTGCGGTGTGATATTTTCTTTGAGATTTAGTATCATAATGTGCATCCCACCAGGTTTAAGTTCGGTGCTTGAATTAGCTTTTATTGTGATTTGAGGAATTTGAACCATCATTTTTTTACCATCTTTCATAATATGATCATGAATTTCAGCTGTATCGCTTAATGAACTTTGAGCTTTTATGAGTTTAATATCTTTGTTTGAGTTGTTTTTAAGTTCTAAAAAAAATGCCGTTGTTTTAGAATTAGGTGGAGTTTGTCTTACATAAGGATCATTTATAGTAATTTGATTTGAAAAAGCAAAAGTGCTTAGTATGGCTAAACTAAGTAATTTTTTCATTATTTTTCCTTTTTTTGTTTTTGGTTATTTGTAAACATTATACACGGAAAAAATTAAAAATATATTTATTGTAAAAATATTATAATTAGCTCTTTGTTGTTTTAATTTTTAATAGAAAGGTGAAAATTGTTTAAAATTATATTAGCATTGTTTAGTTTGGCTGTGTTTGCAAATGCAAATAATCTTGCAAAAATTTATCTAAACGAAGGTATTGATGCAGTTGAAAGGGTATTGGAGCAAGAGTTAAGTAAAAAAGATTTTTGGCTTGATGAGATAAAAGACAAAAATATTAGTTTAGGATATTATGAGGAAAATGTTGCAATAGTTTTAACAAATAAAAGTGATAAAATTATTAGAGTTTATCACTACAATGATGGAAAAGTAGAAAAGAAATTTATCCAAAGGGATGTTTTAACAGGTTTAGCTGGAGATAAAGAAGTAGAAGGAGATTTAAAAACTCCAATAGGTTTTTACGAACTTGGAAAGAAATTTTATCCTGGTGATCCATATTATGGCCCATTTGCATTTGCAACAACTTACCCAAATGTTTTAGATAAAACTTTGGGTAAAACAGGTGGTGGTATTTGGATTCATGGCTATCCTTTAGATGGAACACGCTTGGATACTTATAAAACTAGAGGTTGTATTGCTGTGCATAATGATTTATTGGAAGATTTTAATAAATTAGTAGCTGATAGAAAATCTTATGCAATGACAGAAGAGAAAAATAAAGTAAGAGCAACTCATGATGAAATAGCGATTTTACTAGCTAATTTATTTGCCTGGAAAGATAGTTGGCAAAAAAGTGATATAAATAAGTATTTATCTTTTTATGATAAAAAAATTTTTAAACATAATAATAAATCCACTTATGAGCAATTTGCAAAAAATAAAGAAAGAATTTTCGCAAAGAGAGAAAAAAAGAGCATTAAATTTTCAGATCTTAGCATAAGTCCTTATCCAAATGATAAAAATGAGAAAATTTTTAGAATAGGATTTTATGAAGACTATCGTAGTACTAACTATAAATTCAAAGGAGAAAAAGTCCTTTATGTTAAGCTAGTTGAAGATAAAATGCAAATTTTAGCTGAACAATAATGGCATATATAAAAATTGATCGTTTGGCTTATGAGTATAATCTTGACTTGATAGCCTCTAAAGCAGGAGGTTATCAAAAAGTAATATGTGTTTTTAAAGATAATGCTTATGGACATGGAGCTAAGCTTTTAGCTCCTATAGCTAGAGCAAAAGGTATAAATTTTATAGCGGTAAAAAATGAAGCTGAAGCAAAAGAGCTTGAAGATATTTTTGATAATATCTTAATTCTATCCCATCATCCACATGGCAATGAAAGTGAAAAATTTATTTATGCTTTAAATGATAAAAATGATATTAAAAAATTCAAGCAAAATATAAAAATTCATTTAGTTGTAGATACAAATATGCATAGAAATGGAATTATACCTGAAGAAATTCAAGAAGTGATACAAGAACTACAAAGTAATAATTTAATACTTCATGGAGTGATGATGCACTTTGCAGGAAGTGATGAAATAGATGCTAGTTATTTTGTGCAAAAACAAAAATTTAAACAAGCTAAAGAGCTAATATATACTTTGCTTTGTGATGAAGCTAAAAAGCTTATATTTCATTCACATAATTCTGAAGCATTGTTTAGAGCAAGCGAGCTTGGGTGCGATGAGTATTGTAGAGTAGGGCTTGTGCAATTTGGCTATGCGCATTTTAATAAAGACTTACGCAAAGTTTTAAGTTTATGGGCTGAAAAATTAAGCCAAAGAGCGTTGAAAAAAGGTCAAAGTGTTGGTTATGGTGGTGTATATAATGCAAAAGAAGATCTTGAAATAGCAACTTATGATTTAGGTTATGCAGATGGGCTTTTGCGTTATGATGGAAAACAAGATTTTTTTCTTCCTAATGGTAAGAAATTGCTTGGAAAAATGTCTATGGATAGTTTTTCTTGTGAGAATGATGAAGATGAAATTTGTGTTTTAAATGATGCAAATATTATGGCTAGTTTTTTTAATACTATCAACTATGAAATTTTAGTCAAACTTTCTCCAAATTTGAAAAGAATTTTAGTTTAAGATAAAAAGTGTTAATATATCTAAAGAAAGGGCAAATATGGCATTTTTAAATTGGGCTATTTTAATTTTATTTTTATTTATAGTATTTTTATTGATAAATCGTTACGAGAGAAAAATAAAAATTTTATATAAAAATATTGAAATCTTGAAAAACGAGTGTAAAAAAAATAGTGAAAATATAGAAAAAAATAGAATTTTAATAGAAAAAAATAGATCAAATATCGAAGATATAAAAATTCAAGATTAATTTTTATCTTGAAGTATTTTTGCTATCAATTCTAATGGATGTAAAAAATGCGTGGAGGATTTTTCATGCTCTAATGCATTTGAAATTTGCATTCTACAAGCTGAACATTCTGCACTGATAATTTCCACATTGCTTTTTTGTATATTTTGAGCTTTTCTTATACCAACTTGCAAAGCTTTTTCATAGTGATCAGTTTGCATACTAACACCGCCAAAACCACAGCATTCATTTGAGTTAATAAGTTCTTTGAAAGTATAGTTTTGTTTAAGCAAGGCTCTAGGTTCTTTAAAAACACCTTGCATTTTTCTTGCATGACAAGGATCGTGGTATGCAATTTTTGTCTTTAATTTTTTCTTTGTTTTTAAAAGCTCTTCTAGTTTAGTATATTCATAAAAATATTTTGTTGCAAGTAGTATTTTACTAGAAATATTTTTAGCTCTTATAGCCCATTCTTCATCTTTTTGCATGTGGAAAAAATGTTCATAGTCTATATTAATCATCGCAGAACAGGTTGCTTCGGGGATAATGATATAATCTAGAGTTTTTAATTTTTCTTCAAAATAAACGATATTTTTTTTAGCTAAAATTTCTACACTTTTAAAATCTCCAGTAAAATAATGAGGAGCACCGCAACAAGATTGATCTTTTAGTAAATCTACATTGATTTTAAGATGTTTACAAATTTCAAGCAAAGCAAAGCCCGTATTTGTATAAGAGTAATTTGACAAGCAGCCTATAAAAAGTCCTATGGTTTTTTCACCTTGATTATTTATGAAATCAGGATTAGAAGCTAGAAAGCTTTTTTTAGCTAAAGAAGGAAGCAAGCGATCTTTTTTAATTAAAGGTAGGTTAAATTTAGCTTTCATTCCCAAATTTTTATGTTGTAAACTAAAAGCACAGCTTTGGAAAACATAACCAAATCTTGCTAAAATATCTAGAATTTTTCTGCGTCTTAGAAAAAAGAAAGCAAGTTTTTTGTACCAAGCAATGCCAAATTTTTGTGCTATATCGTAACGCACTTTTTCAATAGCGCTATCCACTCTTAAATGGCTTGGACAAACTTCAACGCAATTTGTACACAAAAAACATGATTCAAATATTTTTTTAAGATTTTTATCAAGCTCTAGTTCTTGGTTTTCATAAGCACTGATTAAATCTAAAAAGCCACGAGGGGAAGTACTCTCATCACGATTTATTTCATGTATGGTGCAAACTGGTATGCATTTTCCACATTTTACGCAAGCATTAGAAATTTCATTAACATTTAACATATTAAACCGTTTTAGAGAAAACTTTTTTATCTTCGCTAATGCGTTTTAAATATTTATCAAAACACATAGCAATATTACGGATTAAAAGTACTCCTGTTTCATTAACTTTGATATGAGTTTTATCTATGTTGATAAATTCATTAAGTTTTTGGAGTTCTTCTAAATCTTGCTTAAAATATTCAAAAAAATCAATCTTAAATTTACTTTCAATATTTTTTATATTAAGAGCAAAATTACTCATAAGTTCCATAATAACAGCTTTTCTTAGTTCATCATCATCATCAAGCATAATACCTTTTTCGCAAGGCAATCGACCTTCATCGATAGCCTTTTCGTAGCTTGGCATATCTTTGAAATTTTGCATATAGTGTCTTTTACCTTCGCCTATACTTGTTAGGCCAATCCCGATTAAATCGGTTCCGCCTTTTGTAGTATAGCCTTGAAAATTTCTATGCAAACTACCATTTTCTAAGGCTTTAAAAAGTTCATCTTGTGGTTTTGCAAAATGATCCATTCCTATCATTTTATAACCATTTTGAGTTAAAAATTTTTCACAATATTCTAAAATTTGAAGTTTTACATCAGGGCTTGGTAGAGTGTTTTCGTCAAATTTTCTCATATTTTTTTTAAGCCAAGGCACATGTGCATAATTAAAAATAGCAAAGCGATCGGGATTAATCAGCAGTGCTTTTTCTAAAGTTTGCTTAAAACTTTCTAGACTTTGATAAGGAAGGCCATAAATTAAATCCATATTTACTGAATTTATCCCTTTTTTTCTTACCATATCTACTGCATTTTTGGTAAGTTCAAAAGGTTGAATTCTATGAATTTCCTTTTGAACCTTTTCGTTAAAATCTTGCACACCAAAACTAATACGGTTGAAGCCATTTTGAATTAAAACATCAGCTTGTTCTTCATTTAAGAATCTAGGATCAATTTCACAACTTACTTCACTATCTTGGGTAAAATTTGGAAAAATGCTTTTTATTTTAAAAATCAAACTTTGCAATTGTTTAGCAGAAAAAAAAGTAGGTGTACCACCACCAAAATGCATTTGAGCTACTTCTCTTTGTGTGTCAATGGTATTTGTTAAAAGATCAAGTTCTTTAAAAAGATAATTTAAATACCTTTCTTTACTTTCTTCTTTTGCGGTATATATTACATTACAACCGCAAAAATAACAAGCACTCCTGCAAAAAGGCAAATGAAAATATAAAGATAATTGTGCTGTTTGTTGTTTTAAAATTTTTATATAGTCTTCATATTTAAAATGGGTGTTAAATTCTACCGCAGTAGGATAAGAAGTGTATCTAGGTCCTGCTTTGGAATATTTAACAAAATTTTTATAATCTCTCATTTTTTACCTTTTTGCATCATTTCTTTCATGTTTATAAATAAGTTAGGATGTTTTGTATGAATATTGCTGATTAATTGATCTAAATCAATATTAACTTCTTTTATACCTTTGGAAACTTGATGTTTAATCTCATCCATTGCGACTGTCCATACATCATTAAAGTCAATAGGAATTTGTTGATAGATAGCCTTTTCTAGTTTAAGTTCAAAATTATCCTTTTGTATCTTTTTGGCACTTTGTAAAAACTCAATCAGAGTTTTTACAGAAAACATAGTTTTAACTTCATCATTTTCATCTACTATAAACCATGGTTCGGGTGCTAAATCATGGCCATTTTTTAGACTTAACTTTTTTTCTTTATCGTTAATGTGGGTTAGATGAAATATAGTTTGATTGTGTTTTTCTATGCCCAAATGATTAGATAATTCATTGATTACATCTTGAGAACTTTTTTTGCTTAGACTATTCAATCTCACTCCTTATTTGTTAATAATTTTGCAATTTCTTTTGCATGATAAGTTATGATAAGCTTAGCTCCAGCTCTTTTAAAAGCAAGCATAGTTTCAAGCACTATTTTTTCATAGTCAATCACACCTGCTTTTTGACCTGCTTTTAGCAAAGCATATTCCCCGCTTACATTATACACACAAAGTGGAAGTTTAGAATGATTTGCTATATCTTTTACTACATCTAAATACGCAAGTGCTGGTTTTACCATTAAGATGTCAGCGCCTTGTTTTTCATCTTCTAAGCTCTCACATAAGGCTTCTTTACCATTGGCAAAATCCATTTGATAGGTTTTTCTATCTCCATAACTTGGTGCAGAATCAGCCACATCTCTAAAAGGCCCATAATAGGCTGAAGCAAATTTAGTAGAATAAGCCATAATAGGTAAATTTTCAAAACCATTTTCATCTAAAGTTTTTCTTAAAGTTTCAATAATACCATCCATCATGCCGCTTGGTGCTATCATATCTGCACCGTTTTTAGCATGAATTAGAGCTTGTTTGGCTGAAATTTCTAAAGTTAAATCGTTATCTACGCTTTTACTTTTTGGATCAATAATACCACAATGCCCATGATCAGTATACTCACAAAAACAAAGATCGGTAATTACTACCAAATCAGGAAATTTTGCTTTAATAGCTCTTAGACTTGTAGCAATCAAGCCATCATCGCTTAATGCATCACTTCCACAACTATCTTTTTTGAAACTTTCTAACACGCCAAATAAAATAATCGCTTTAATACCAAGATTAATTAACTCCTCACATTCTTTTAAAATTTCATCTAAGCTCATTTGAAACACACCTGGCATAGACGTGATTTCATTTTTAATATTAGCACCATTGATAACAAAAAGTGGATAGATTAAATCATCTAAATTTAAGGTATTTTCTTTTACTAAGCTTCTAATATTCTCATTAAGTCTTAATCTTCTAAAGCGTTTAAACATAAATTTCCTTTTTGTTTGTTAAAATTGTCTAAATTCTAGCATATTTTTTATAAAAAAGGTAAAGTAAAGTAATGACTATTCAAATTTCTGAAATAGCAAAACTCCCCACTCGTTTTGGGGAATTTAATATACAAAGTTTTAAAGAAAATGATAAAGAACATCTTTGTATTTTTAAAGGAAAATTGGAAAAAGAAGTTAATATTAGAATCCATTCAGAATGTTTAACAGGGGATGTTTTGGGAAGCTTAAAATGTGATTGTGGAGAACAGCTTGATTTTTCTTTAAAATACATTCAAGAGCATGGTGGTATGGTAATTTATCTAAGGCAAGAAGGAAGAGGTATAGGACTTTTTAATAAAATTAATGCTTATGCTTTGCAAGATAAGGGTTTTAATACCATAGAAGCAAATCATCAATTAGGTTTTAAGGCAGATGAGCGTAGTTATGAAATAGTAGAATTTATACTTAAGCATTATAAGATTTCTAAAATTAACCTTTTAACTAATAATCCTGAAAAACTAAATTCATTAAAAGAAAAAATTAATTTAAGAGTACCTATTTTAATAAAAGCAAATCGTTTTAATAAAGATTATTTAGAAATTAAATATACACAAATGGGACATCTAAATTGAAAAAATACGAAGAGCAATTAAATTTTTTAAAAAATTTTGCAAATAAAGATGATTTTTTTAAAAAAATCACGCTCTATAAAGAGTTGTTAGAAAAATTTAATGCTGTGCATAATTTAACTCATTTTGAAAATATAGATGAAAATATTATTGATAGTGTTAAAATTTTAGATTTTTATGATTTGAGTAATAAAAAAAAGATCATTGATATTGGAAGCGGGGCTGGTTTTCCTGCATTATTTTTAGCTTGTATTTTGCAAGATAATGAATTTTTTCTTTTTGAGCCTAGCGCTAAAAAGGCCTCATTTTTAAGGGTGGTTAAAACTGAACTTAATTTGATAAATGTAAATATCATAAAAGAAAAATTACAAAACTATCCACCTTTTAAAGTAGATTTAATTACTTCAAGAGCTTTAATGGATGTAAAACCTTTGGTAGAAATTTCAAATGGTTTTTATGATAAAAATACTTTATTTTTGCTTTATAAAGGAAGTGAAGTTTATGATGAATTGCAAGAATTGAAAGATTATCAAATTTTTAATCAAGGCTTTAGGAATTATTGTCTTTTAAAGATAAAGGAAAAACTATGTTAATTTTTGGACATTCTTTGATAAATATGCAAAAATTTAGTCATTATGAAAATATTTTTATCAAAACAAATGTAAATTGTTTTAATTATAATGAACAAAATATAAAAAGTGCAAAAGAGGAAAAAATAGATTTTGCTATATATGCCAAGAATGAGGAAGAAATTTTACTTTCTAATGCACTAGGAGCAAAATATATTTTAATAGAAGATGAGAGATTAGCAAAAATTGCCTCAAAAATGGCTGAGTTTTATATGTTTGACTCTAAAATTTTATTTTTACTTGATGTTTTAGATAATAATTTAAAAAAAGCTTATGAGTTAAGCGTTGATGGAGTTTGT
>NZ_JAKMRM010000016.1:0-33506 GCF_025772105.1 Campylobacter sp. IFREMER_LSEM_CL1846
AAAGAAGGGATGATAAAGACTTAATAAAGTCTTTATCATATAAAATTATTTTTCCCCTATATAAATAAAATGCTGTATACTTCCTTCAAAATTATATAAATTTATTAATTCATAATCTCCCCAAAATAATGGTTTAAAAGGTTTAAATTTTTCTTTTAATTCTTCAATCGTATTTGTAAAATTTATATAAGTAGATTCGCCATTTAATCTTGGACTAGATTTTACCTCCACTAAACCATTATCTTTAACATCTCCTGCAACAAATTCTTGATAAGCTTTAGAGCTAATCATTGTCGCGAAAATTATTGCTCCATCATTGCATAAATCATAAAATTCTTCAATAGTTTTTTGAAAGTCTTTGTTTGGCAGATAATATAAACTTTGATTTGCAAAAATAAAATCCATTTTTACATCAAATAAATTTTTAAAACTAGAATTTGGTGTAATAACATGAAAATTATTTTCATTTATCCTAGGATCTTTTTTCCAAGTATTTTTTAAACTAGGAACAATATCTATACCATAAGCATTAATACCCCCCCCTGTTACATCTTGAAAATACTTAGAATGAACTCCATTTCCACAACCAAAATCAAGTAAATTTCCACTTGTTTTATTTAATTTGTATTTTAAGATTCTCTCATAAAATCTTATAACATGTCCATCTGGATATTGTAAGCCATACCCTTCATTGTCATATTTTTTAGTATATCCTGATATGAATTATCCATCATTTCTCCTTTAAATTTAAGATATAAATTGATTATACAATAAAATAAGTCTTTGTTATTTATTTTTTAACAAATTTACACTTAACAAAACAACAAAACTAAAAATTAAAAGTATGAGACTATAAATATGAGCTGTAGCAAAATCTAAATTTTCCATACTTTCATATATAGCAATACTAGCTACTTTTGTTTCTCCGCTTAAAGAACCACCTATCATTAATACTATACCAAACTCACCCATAGTATGTGCAAAACTTATTACTAAAGCGCTGAG
The DNA here is from genome assembly GCF_025772105.1 of Campylobacter sp. IFREMER_LSEM_CL1846. Lineage (NCBI taxonomy): Bacteria > Pseudomonadati > Campylobacterota > Epsilonproteobacteria > Campylobacterales > Campylobacteraceae > Campylobacter > Campylobacter sp. IFREMER_LSEM_CL1846. The sequence continues at coordinate 1,006 of NZ_JAKMRM010000016.1, forward strand.
TATAGCCGGTTTGATACTTGGTAAGATTACTTTAAAAAGTGTGATGAAAGAATTTTTTCCCAAAGAAAAACTTGCTTCTATAATATTTTTAGAAATTAAAGACATTGCATTATATAAAGGATTAAACATAAAAGGTAAAGAGTAAATGCAACTTGCTATTACCAAACCTTCAAAAGTAAAAGCTAAAGTGATATTAAAATATTTTTCTAAAAATTCTCCAAAAAAAGAATATTTTGAAAATAAAATCAACAAGTAAAAACCAACAACAGACGGTGGTAAAACTAAAGGTAAGGTTATTATGGTTTCTAGAATTTTTTTTGCTCTAAATTGCTTAAAAGTAAAAACCCAAGCAAGAGGTATGCAAAAACAAAACAAAATTATACAAGTAATAATAGAAAGTTTTATGGAAACTAAAAAAGGCATCCAATCTATACTTAATAATAATTGTGTCATTATTAAAACTTTCTCAAGTCAAAGACTTGAGATTATTTTCCTAAATTTGGCTCCATTTCTATAATTTTCCAAGGAAGTCCTTGAGTATTTAACTCATCCATGAAAGGTTTGGCGTCAAATTCTTCCATGTTAAACACACCTTTTCCTTGCCAAATTCCTTTAGCAATTAATTTCGTACCTATCATAGCAGGGACACCTGTAGTATAGCTTACAGCTTGTGCACCAGTTTCTTTAAAGCATTCTTCGTGATTACAAACATTGTAAATATAAACTTGCTTATCTTTTCCATTCTTTACACCACGGATTACACAACCTATATTAGTGTAACCTTTAGTACGAGGACCCAAACTAGCAGGTTCAGGAAGTAAAGTTTTTAAAAATTCTATTGGTATTATCTCTCTACCTTGATGCATAACAGGTTTAATACCTAGCATACCAACATTTTCAAGACATTTCATATGAGTTAAATAACTTTGTCCAAAAGTCATAAAAAATCTTATTCTTTTTAGACCTTTGATATTTTTTACTAAACTTTCAAGCTCCTCATGATAAAGCAAATAACTATCCTTTACTCCTACTTCAGGATAATCCCACTCCATTTTTATTTCCATAGGTTCAGTTTCTATCCATTTTCCATTTTCCCAATAACGACCCTTAGCAGATACTTCTCTTAAATTTATCTCAGGGTTAAAATTAGTTGCAAAGGCATATCCATGATCACCTGCATTACAATCTAGTATATCAATATAATGAATTTCATCAAATAAATTTTGTTGCGCATAAGCACAAAATACATTAGTAACACCTGGATCAAAACCGCTTCCTAAAAGTCCTAAAATTCCTGCTTGTTTAAACTTATCATTTCTTAACCATTGTTCTTTATATTCAAATTTAGCTAAATCAGGATGTTCATAATTTGCAGTATCTACATAGTGAATATTAGTTTGAATACACGCATCCATTAAAGCAAGATCTTGATAAGGCAAAGCCACATTTAATAAAATTTCAGCTCCTGTTTTTTTAATAAGCTCTACAACAGCAGATGTGTCATCTGCATCTATTTGCTCAGTTTGAATTTCTATACCTAAACGCTCTTTTATAAAAGCTGCTATTTCATCACATTTACTTTTAGTTCTACTTGCTAGAGTTATTTTACTAAAAACATCACTATTCATTGCACATTTTACAGTTGCAACGCGACTTACACCACCTGCACCTATAATTAAAAGATTTTTCATTAACTATCCTTAATTTTTTTGAAAATTGTAACAAAAAAACTTTATAAAGCATTGAAATAAAAAATAATTTTTATAATGTTTTTTTAAAATAAAACAAGTAAAATGATGGTTTTTTAAATTTTTTAAGGACACTTATGAATTTACAAAGTGTGGAATTTTCTTATCCTATTATTATTACTTTTATTACCTATGCATTTTTAATGCTTTTTATAGGTTTTTATTTTTACAAAAAAAATCAAAATAGTAAAGATTATTTTGTTGGAAATGCATCAATGGGGCCGGTAATATCTGCCTTAAGTGCAGGTGCTTCTGATATGAGCAGTTGGCTTTTAATGGCTTTTCCCGGTGCTTTATACGCAGCTGGATTGGGACAAATTTATATAGCCATAGGTTTAAGTTTTGGTATGTTTCTAAACTGGACCTTTGTTGCTAAAAGATTAAAGATTTTTTCTCAAATAGCCAAAGAATGTATTACAATTCCTGATTTTTTTGAAAGTCGCTTTCATGATGATAGACATATTTTAAGAAGTATTTGTGCGGTAGTTATTTTAGTATTTTTTACTATTTACATTAGTGCTGGATTAGTAAGCGGTGCTAAACTTTTTGAAAGTGTATTTAATTTGCCTTATATTTTTGCATTAAGTATTGGATTTTTAGTTATTGTTTTATATACTTTTTTAGGTGGCTATAAAGCCGTATGCTGGACTGATATGATACAAGGACTTTTAATGATGAGTTCATTAATCATCATTCCTTTTGTGATGATTTTTGAACTTGGCGGCTTTGGCGAAGCTTTTTCTACTATAAATGATGTAAAACCTCAAGCTTTTGGTTTAGATGGTGGTGGTTGGCTAGTGGTAGCATCAACCTTGGCCTGGGGACTTGGATATTTTGGCCAACCTCATATTTTAATTCGCTTTATTTCTATAAAAAATGTAAAAGAAATTCCTACTGCGACTTTTATAGGCATAACTTGGATGGTAATTTCTCTATTTGGTGCTGCTATGATAGGATTTTTAGGTATTGCTTATATAGCTAAATTTGATCTTACTTTAAATGATCCTGAAAGAATATTTATTGTAATGTCTCAAGTGCTTTTTAACCCTTGGGTGGCTGGAATTTTACTCAGTGCAATTTTAGCAGCCATTATGAGTACTGCAAGTTCTCAATTGCTAGTATGCGCTTCTAGCTTGGTGCAAGATTTTTATACACAAATCTTAAAAAGAAAAACAAATGATAAAAATATTACTTTGTTGTCACGCTTAGGTGTTTTGATTGTAGCATGTGTAGCTTTTGCACTTTCACTTGATACTCAAAGTCAAATTTTAAGCATAGTCTCTTATGCTTGGGCAGGTTTTGGAGCTAGTTTTGGAAGCGTTATTTTATTTTCTTTATTTTATAAAAATATGAGCAAAGAAGGTGCAATAGCTGGAATGGTTAGCGGGGCTTTAACTGTTGTATTTTATAAGCATTTTGGTTCAAATTTTATAGAAATTTATGAAATCATTCCTGGATTTTTAGTCGCAAGTTGTTTTATTATGATTTTTAGTATAATATTTAAAGCAAAAAAACATACAATAAAACATTATGAAAAAATGCTGAAAGAAATTTAAAATGTTTAAATCTTTTTTTTATTCTAAAAAATGGGCTTTATGGGCTTACTTGGGTCTGTTTTTTTTATTGTCTTCTTTATTAGCACAAACCTCTATTAATGTAGCAATAAATGAATGGTATAAAGAATTTTACGATGTTTTACAAGATGCAAAAAATCATAGCATAAATGATTTTTATTATTTTATTAAACAATTTTTATATTTAGCACTGCCTTATGTATTAATCGCTACTATCACGCAATATTTTGGAAGCATATATGCTTTTAAATGGCGCGAGGCTATGACTTTTGATTATATTAAATTTTGGCAAAAAAAAGATGATAACATAGAAGGTAGTTCACAAAGAATTCAAGAAGATATCTATAATTTTTCAAAAATCATAGAAAGTTTAGGGTTAGCTTTTGTCAAAGCAATTATGACTTTAGTTGCTTTTGTGCCAATTTTATGGATGTTAAGCGCACATGTTAATTTACCTATCTTAAAAGATATTAATGGCTCTTTAGTATGGATTGCATTTTTGGTTTCTTTAGGAGGTTTAGTTATATCATGGTTTGTAGGTATAAAACTACCTGGACTAGAATATAACAATCAAAAAGCCGAAGCTGCTTTTAGAAAAGAACTTGTTTTTGCTGAAGATGATAGAAAAAATTACGCAAGCAATGAAAGTATTTTAAGTTTATTTACCGGGCTTAAAATCAATTATAAAAGATTATTTTTACATTATGGGTATTTTAATATATGGCTTTATTTATTTGAGCAAATCATGGTTATAGTGCCCTTTTTAATCATGGCTCCAAGTTTATTTTTAGGACTTATACAACTTGGAATTATCATACAAGTTGGTAATGCTTTTGACCAGGTTAGATCTTCATTTAGCATTTTTATCACCAACTGGACAACTATCACACAGCTTCGTAGTATTTACAAGCGTTTAGATGAATTTGAAAAAAATATAGAATATAGAAAACATTAAATTAATTTAAAATATATCATTATTTTTAAGCTAATTTTATAGTTTTGATTTGATATAATTTTGCGAAATTTTATTAAAGGAGTTTTTTTTGGACCCCAGTCAATCTTTAGACTTAAATCAAACACTACCTACTGTTGCCTCTATTGATATAGGCTATTCTACTTTTATGATTCTTGTTGCATTAGCTTTAGTGCTTTTAAATGGATTTTTTGTTTTATCTGAATTTGCTATTGTTAAAGTGCGTAGATCAAAACTTGAAGAAATGGTAAAAGAGAAAAAACGCAATGCAAAAAAAGCTTTGGAAGTCACTTCAAAACTAGATACTTATTTAAGTGCTTGCCAACTTGGTATTACGCTAAGCTCTCTTGCTCTTGGTTGGATAGGCGAACCTGCTATTGCTAAAATTCTTGAAGTTCCTCTAGCAAATTTAGGTTTAGCTCCAGCATTAATCCATACCATAGCATTTATTATTGCTTTTGCTATTATCACATTATTGCATGTTGTGCTAGGCGAGTTGGTTCCAAAAAGCATTGCTATAGCCATTGCAGATAGAGCTGTTTTATGGGTTGCAAGACCATTGCATTTGTTTTGGTTACTTTTCTTACCTTTCATTAAAACATTTGACTTTTTAGCTGCAGTTTCTTTAAAAATTATAGGTATAAAACCTGCCAAAGAACACGAATTAAGTCACTCTGAAGAAGAGATTAAATTTATTGCGAGTGAAAGCCAAAAAGGTGGAGTTTTGGATGAATTTGAAACTGAAATCATACGCAATGCTGTCGATTTTTCAGATACAGTAGCAAAAGAAATCATGACACCTAGAAAAGATATGATTTGTCTTAATAAACAAAAAAGCTATGAAGAAAATATGCAAATAGTTTGTCAGTATAAACATACACGCTTTCCATATATAGATGGTTCTAAAGATATCATTTTAGGTATGGTGCATATTAGAGACATTATGCAAAATGAACTTAGCAAAGATAAGAAAAATTTAGATGATTTTCTAATCAAAATGATCCTAGTTCCAGAAAATATTAGTATATCTAAAGTTCTTTTTATGATGAATAAAGAACAAGTACATACAGCATTAGTAGTAGATGAATATGGTGGAACCGCTGGTCTTTTAACTATGGAAGATATTATGGAAGAAATTGTTGGTGATATTAACGATGAGCATGATGATTCTAGTCCACATTTTAAAAAGCTTGCAGAAAACATTTATGAATTTCAAGGAAGATATGAAATTAGCGAAGTAGAAGAAATGCTTGATATACGCTTTAATGAAGAATTAGAACAAGTCACTATAGGTGGATATGTTTTCAATCTTTTAGGACGCTTACCGGTGGTTGGAGATAGAATAGAAGATGAATTTTGCTACTACGAAGTCAAAAAGATGGATGGAAATAGCATAGAACGCATTAAAGTTGTACGCAAAAATACTGATGAAGAAGAGTAGCAAACTCTTCTTTTTACTTTTCTATAACCCTCAAATCTTATTCATTTTAACTTACAAGGAAAATTTTTATGCAACTACATGATGAAATTAATCAATTTATACAAGAATGCAAAAGCATTATGATATCGTCTTTAAATTTAAACAATCAAACCATATGTTCATATACTCCTATTATAAAAAACAAAAATGACTTTTATATTTATATTAGTGAAATTGCCGAACACTTTGAAGGAGTAAATTACAATAATAAAAACATAGAAATTATGTTTATAGAAGATGAAAAAGATTGCATATCAATCTTTGCAAGAAAAAGGCTTAAATTTAGAGTAGAGAGTGTAGAAATAACAAGAGATAATCAGCTATTTGAACAAGTATTAAATACTTATGAAAATGAAAACAATAAAGAAATAATCCAAGTCATTAAAAATATGCAAGATTTTCATTTATTTCAACTTATACTGAAAAATGGAAGATATGTTAAAGGTTTTGGAAAAGCATATGAAATTAATGAAGGAACAATTAATTTAATTAATTCAAAAGGATATAAATAATTCAAGATGAGCTTTTGCCCATCTTGATAGATTAACCATTTCTTTTTTTGATAATTTCTTCAGAAACATTTTTTGGAACTTCATCATAGTGATCAAATTCCATAGAATAAGTAGCACGGCCTTGAGTTTGACTTCTAAGATCGGTTGAGTAACCAAACATCTCGGCCAAAGGACAAAATGCCGTAATAATTTTATTACCACCTCTTTCATCCATTGAATTTACTTGACCACGGCGTTTATTTAAATCACCAATAACATCACCCATATATTCTTCTGGAGTTTCAACTTCAACTTTCATCATAGGTTCTAAGATTACAGCACCTGCTTTTCTAGCACCTTCTTTAAAGCCCATAGAAGCTGCAAGTTTAAATGCCATTTCAGAAGAATCCACTTCGTGGTAACTTCCATCATAAACAGTTACTTTAACATCTTCAACAGGGTATCCTGCTAAAACACCATTTTGTAATGCTTCTTGAACACCTTTATCAACTGCTGGAATATATTCTTTTGGAATTACCCCACCTTTGATATCATTTACAAATTCATATCCACTACCTGGTTCAAGTGGCTCAAGTCTTAAGAATACATGACCATATTGTCCACGACCACCTGATTGTTTAGCGTATTTGTATTCTTGTTCAACTGTTTTTCTAATAGTTTCACGGTAAGCAACTTGAGGTTGACCTACTTCGGCTTCAACTTTAAATTCACGAAGCATTCTATCAACGATAATTTCCAAGTGAAGCTCGCCCATACCTGAAATGATAGTTTGACCACTTTCTTCATCTGTTGAAACTCTAAAGCTTGGATCTTCTTGAGCTAATTTATTTAAAGCAATAGACATTTTTTCTTGATCTGCTTTTGTTTTAGGCTCAACAGCAACTGAAATAACAGGATCTGGAAAATCCATTCTCTCTAAAATAACCTTATCTTTTTCACTTGCCAAAGTATCACCGGTTAGTGTGTCTTTAAGTCCAACAACCGCTCCAATTTCTCCTGCATATAAAGTTTTAATCTCTTCTCTTTTATTAGAGTGCATTTTCAAAAGACGACCGATTCTTTCTTTTTTATCTTTTGTTGAGTTGTATGCATAAGAACCGCTTTCTAAACTTCCCCTATACACACGAACGAAAGTTAATTGTCCAACAAAAGGATCAGTCATAATTTTAAATGCTAGGCCTGCAAACTCACCATCATCAGTTGATTTTACAGAAACTTCCGTACCGTCTTCATATTCACCTTTAATATTAGCAACTTCATCAGGAGCTGGTAAATAAGCAACAACAGCATCAAGTAATGGCTGAACACCTTTATTTTTAAAAGCTGTACCACAAAGCATAGGAACCATAGAAAGACTTAAACATCCTGCTTTAATACCTGCTTTGATTTCTTCTTGAGTAAGCTCTTCACCACCTAGGTATTTTTCCATTAATTCATCACTTGTTTCAGAAACCGCTTCTATCATTTTTGTGCGATATTCTTCAGCCTTCTCTTTAAGTTCAGCTGGAATTTCTTTTTCTACATAATCAGTTGGTTTATTTTCATCTTCCCATACCAAAGCTTTCATGGTAATAAGATCAATTACACCTTTGAAATTATCTTCAGTACCGATTGGAATTTGAAGTGGGACTGGGTTACCTTTCAAACGATTTTTGATTTGTTCTTCAACATTAAAGAAATTTGCACCAATTCTGTCCATTTTATTTACAAAAACAATTCTTGGAACACCGTATTTATTAGCTTGTCTCCATACAGTTTCTGATTGTGGTTGAACTCCACCTACTGAACAAAACACCGCAACTGCACCATCTAAAACACGCATTGATCTTTCAACTTCAATTGTAAAGTCAACGTGACCTGGAGTGTCTATAAGGTTAATTTGATGGTTTTTCCAAAAACAAGTTGTAGCAGCAGAAGTAATTGTGATACCTCTTTCTTTTTCTTGCTCCATCCAGTCCATTGTAGCTGCACCATCATGCACCTCACCAATTTTATGGCTCATACCTGTAAAGAAAAGAATTCTCTCACTAGTAGTTGTTTTACCTGCATCAATATGAGCTGCGATACCTATATTTCTAACTCTTTTTAAAGGAGTACTTCTTGACATATTTTACTCCTCTTACCAGCGATAATGAGCAAATGCTTTATTAGCTTCTGCCATTTTATAAGTATCTTCTTTCTTCTTGAATGAAGCACCTTTGCTATTAGCTGCATCTAATAATTCTGCTGCTAATTTTTCTATCATAGTTCTTTCGCTTCTTTTTCTAGCAAAAGAAATAATCCATCTTATAGCTAAAGCTTGTTGTCTAGCTGGGCGTACTTCTACTGGCACTTGATAAGTAGCACCACCAACACGACGAGATTTAACTTCTAATAAAGGCTTAATATTTTCAATAGCATCATTAAAAATTTCTATACCTTTTTTTTCTCCACCTTTTTTATCGATAGCTTCTAAAGCACCATACATAATAGTCGTAGCTGTGCTTTTTTTACCATCATACATTAAAGAATTAATGAATTTTGTGATTACTTTGTTTCCATAAATCGGATCTGGCAAGACTTCTCTTACCGGAGCTTTTCTTCTTCTCATAATTTTCCTTCAAATTTATAATTTTACTCAAACAAAATCAAATCTAACGGATTTGTCTGCAATTTTATTACTTAGCTGCTGCTTTAGGGCGTTTCGCACCATATTTAGAACGAGAAACAGTTCTTTTTGCAACACCTGCAGTATCTAAGGCACCGCGAACAATGTGATACTTAACACCTGGTAAGTCTTTTACCCTACCACCACGCACTAAAACAATGCTGTGTTCTTGTAGGTTGTGACCTTCACCACCGATATAACTAATAACTTCAAAGCCACTTGTAAGTCTTACTTTGGCAACTTTTCTTAACGCTGAGTTTGGTTTTTTAGGGGTTGTTGTATAAACCCTAGTGCAAACTCCCCTTCTTTGTGGACAATTTTTAAGCGCTGGAGATTTAGATTTCTCTAAAACTTTTTTGCGCTCTTTTCTAACCAATTGATTTATGGTAGGCACAATAATTCCTTTCTTTAAAAAAAAATGTAATAAACTTTGGATAATATCTAAATTTTACTTACAAAAATATAAACTAAAAACAATTTAAATCTTTTTGCAAATTTTCTAAAAACAAACTCACATGATAAGCATCGGCGCTTGCGTGATTTACATTAATACTTAGTGGAATAAAACATTGATTTTTTTCCTTGATAATTTTCCCACTTGTAAGAATAGGAAAAAAATAATTTTCTTTTTTAGGTAAATGTAAAGAGAAATTCTCAAAATTTATCCAAGGGATTGCTGAAATATTAAAAGAATTTTTAATATTCTCTTTTACAAACATAGTGTTTTCTTTAATGAATTGTTTATCTTGCTCGAAATTATGTAAAAAGTTTTGAAAATCTTCATTAAATTCAGTCCATAAAACACAAAAAGTCTTTGATTTTTCACAAAAAGCGGTATAACTTGGATGGATAATATCAAAACAAATTAATTTATCATCCTCTAAGTATAATTTAAATTCAGGTATTAAATTAACATTTTTACTTAAAAAATAGATAAAACTACCATAAAAAGAATATTTTTGATTTTTAACAAAAGAATAAAATTTACTAATATCTAATTTAACATTTAATTCAAAATAGCAGGGAAATTTAGTATAAAATTCAAAATGCTCTTTTCTTGAGTAAGTTTTTAAATCTATAATCTTCAAATTATTATCCTTTAAATTTAAAGATTATAGCAAATCCTATCTAAAAAATAGATAGGATTGAAATCATTGTTTATCGGTATTGTATTGCAAATAAACCACATGGGTAGCTAAATACTCTTCAAGACCATGTTTTCCATCAGCTCCACCTATGCCACTTTTTCTAAAACCTGCATGAAATCCTTGCATTGCTTCAAAATTTTCACGGTTAATATAAGTTTCACCAAATTTTATTTCTCTACTAGCTCTCATTGCTATATCTAAATTTTGTGTATAAATAGAACTTGTCAGTCCATATTCACAATCATTTGCCATGTCAATTGCCTCATCAAGTGTATCAAATTTAGTAATTGGTAAAATCGGAGCAAAAATTTCTTTTTGCATGATCTCATCTTCATGCTTAACATTTGTAAGAACGCTTGCAGGAAAATAATATCCGCTTGTATCGGTGATTTTTCCACCGCATTCTACAACCGCTCCTTTATTTGTAGCTCTCTCAAGCATTGCTAAAGCATTATCAACACCTGCTTGATTCACAAGCGGACCCATATCAAAATCGCCTTTCAAAGTGTTTCCAACACTTACTTTACTCATGGCTTTTACAAATTTATCTACAAATTCATCATAAACACTTGTATGCACATAAGCTCTTTCGGCACAATTGCAAACTTGTCCGTTATTGCAAATTCTACTTGCCTTAATCGCTTCTACCGCTAAATCAATATCTGCATCTTTACACACTATAGCCGGTGCCTTTCCGCCAAGTTCTAGAGAAACCTTAATGATATTTTTAGCTGCAGCTTCCATCACTCTAGTTCCTGCTTCAACACTCCCTGTAAGACTTACCATACCTATGTTTTCATTACTTGATAATTCATGTCCTACCACACTACCCTTACCTGCAACTAAATTAAATACACCTTTTGGTAAAGAACTTTGCGAGACAAGCTTTGCAAATTCAAAAGCATTATTTGGAGTTTCACTGCTTGGTTTTATAACAATGGTGTTGCCTGTTAGTAAAGCAGGCGCCATCTTTCTTGCGATTAGAAAAAATGGAAAATTCCAAGGTAAAATTCCACCAATTACACCAATGGCGCTTTTATATAAATATATATGTTCATTAGCTCTATCACTTTGTATAATTTCGCCTTCATACCTTCTAGCCCATTCAGCAGTATAATCCATATAATCTGCCGTAAAATTAATCTCTACACTAGCTAAAGCTCTAGTTTTTCCTTGCTCTTGCATTAAAATTTCTGTTAAAAAATTAGCATTTTTGCGTATTAAACTAGCTATTTCTCTTAAATGATTTGCTCTTTCAATTGCTGGTTTAGCTTCCCAATTTTTTTGTGCTTTTTTAGCTACTTCAATTGCTCTTTGTGTATCTTCTAAAGAAGCACTTGCTACTCTTGATATTACTTCTTTAGTAGCGGGATTTAAAACTTCTATAAATTCACCATTGTGTGAGATAAATTCGCCATCAATATAATTTAAATAAGTTGTCATTTTTTCTCCTTTTTTAATCTAAATGAAATACTTCTTCCATATTTAGCCACTTTTGTCCTGCATGAGCTAAAGATATTTGGCAGGGATCTGTAACTTTCCACCATTGTTGTGTATTTTTATCTTTTGCCATCTTAGCCATATCTGCATCAAAATCAACACCTGTATATTCAAAATATGCAAACAAATATTCTCCAAATAAATAAATAGAATAATTTTGTATATTACATTCTTTAATCATCTCACAAACACCTTTATAAGGCTTTGCATGAAGATCTTTATACTCTTGTATTTTTTCCTTTTTAATTTTTATAATTTGACCATATCTTTGCACCTATCCTCCTTATAAATTGATAAAGCATTTTTATAAAATATCTTGTCCAAATCTTTAAAAATATTTCCTTCTATGATAAATTTAGCCCATTTAGCTGGAGCTATTTTTGCCACAGGATAATTACTACCAAATATAAATTTATCTTCACTAAAAACATTCTTTAAAAATGAAAAACATTGAGATATAAAATCTCTATGAATTTTTATCGTAAAATCATCTGGTACGGAAATTTTTATCCATAAATTTGGGAAATCTTTTAATTTATGTAATATTTTTTTATATTCATCAAAATAGTTAATTTTAGGACTGCCCATATGATTTAAAACTACTTTTAAATTAGGATTATCAAATAAAAACTTTTCCAATATCCAAAGCTCTTCATTTTTCATGCAAGCTTCAAAAGGTATATTAAAAACATTTAGAAGTTCTAATTTTTCTTTAAAATCTGCTTCAAATAGTCTCTTAGCACCCTTTTTACTAGTATGCATTACCTCTCTAAAAGCACATAAGTGTTCTTTGTACTTTAAATCAGCTAAACAAATAAAAATACCATGTTCTTGTTTTTGCTTTAATGCAAATAAAGCTTCTTTTTCCAAATCATCACTATTTGTTTCAACATACATCGCACCTAAAAAATCAAATTCTTTATACTCATTTTTTGCCCTTAAAAAATCATAATTTTGTTCCAATCTATTATTGCCTTTTATCCACGAAATAGGCATTTTACTTAAATCCCAAAGATGCAAATGAGAATCAAAAATTTTTTGCATTTTTAAGCCTTTATTTTAGAACCAAAAAAACCATACCATGATACATATAAAAATAATGGGGCCATAGCCAAATATCCCATGCTTGTTCCAAAATAATCATTAATTAAACCCATGATAATAGGCATAATAGCACCACCAACTATACTCATAACAAGTAAAGAACCACCTAATTTCACTTGATTAAAAGGAAGATTTTTTGTTGCAACTGCAAAAATAGTAGGAAAAGAAATGGACATAAAGAAAAATAATGCAATTAAAATAACTATACTAATAAATCCGCTAGCAAAATACAAGCATACACATAAAATCACATTAATAAAAGAATACCATCCTAAAATAGTCTCACCTTTAATTTTCTTCATCAAAGGCGTAGAAAGAATACGACCTAACATAAAAGCAATTAAAGCCATCGAAAAATAATAAGCCCCTTGTTCATCTTTTAGATTTTCATTATGCTCACTAAGGTAATTTATAAAAAAAGCTCCTGCACTAACTTGATTTGCTATATACAAAAATTGTGCTAGCAATCCAAAATTAAAATGTTTATGCTTAAAAACTCCAATAGGTTTTGAGGTATCTTTTTGTTCATAATCACTACTTACTGCTGATCCTTCTGGAATTTTATTCAATGCAAAAGCAATCAAGATCAAAATAACAATTGCTGCAATACCAACATACACTAGCTGGACATTACCCATATTAGCAAGTAACGCAGCTTCTATTTGTTCTTTACTTGCACCTTCTTCTTGTTTTGTAATAGATAAAAACAAAGCTCCACCTATAATAGGTCCTAAAAATTGACCCAAACCATTAAAACTTTGAGCAGCATTAATTCTAAAACTAGCATTTTTCTCATCACCAAGTTTTACCATATAAGGATTAGCACTAGTTTCCAAAGAACCAATACCGCAAGCTAAAATAAAAAAAGCAAATAAAAATAAGTAAAAATTAGCTAAATTTGTAGCTGGAATAATCAATAAACAACCTATTGCATACAAGATTAACCCAAAAATAATACCAATTTTATAAGAGTATTTATTTGCTATATATCCAGCAGGTAATGCTATGATAAAATAAGCACCAAAATAAGCGAGTTGCAAAAATCCACTTTCATGTTGAGTGATATGTAAATGATTTTGAAAATTCTTATTCATCACATCAATCAGCCCATAACTAACTCCCCATAAAAAGAAAAGAGAAGTTACTAAAATAATTGCTATTTTTATATTTTTAGAGTTATTTAACATATATCCTCCTTATTATTAAATTTCATCCCAATTTAGAGCTCTATCCAAATGGATATATCCACCATCAGGAGTTAAAATTTGTCCTGTTGTGTGTGAAGCAAGAGGACTTAGTGTAAAAACTGCTGTGTTTGCTATTTCTTCTATAGTTGTAAAACGATGACCTAATGGTATGCATTTTGCTATTTTTTTATATTGAGCTTTTGGATTTGGAAAATTTGACAACCATTTTTCATAAAGAGGAGTCATAACTTCAGCCGGTGCTATAGCATTAACTCTAATATTATCTTTTGCAAAAGCGCAAGCCCATTCTCTTGTAAAACCTATTTGAGCAGCTTTTGCTGAAGCATAAGCTGAAGTTCTACCTTGTCCTGTTAAGCCGGTTTTACTTGTGATATTTAATATACTTCCTTGTTGCTTTTTAATATATGGTAAGCATTCTTTAGTCATAGTATAATAATGAAAAAGATTATTTTCATAAGATTTAATTAATTCTTCAGTTGTAGCATCTTCTATATGTAAATTATCATTTGCTCCAGCATTATTAACCAAAGCATAAATTCCACCATATATATTAACAACACTTTTAACAAGTGTTGAAATTTGTTCTGTATTTTTTAAATCTATTTGATAAAATCCATAATTTCCGCAAATGTCTTTTAGCTCATCATCTTTTTCTTTAGAAATTTCACTTCTTGAAAAAATAATTGGAATCCCACCTTCTAAAGCCCATAATTTAGCAATACCATAACCAATCCCTTTAGCACCACCTGTGATGATACAAATTTTGTTTTTAATTTTTAAATCCATAATATATCCTTTTTTATTAATTTAGCAAGTTGTAGCAAGTCTCCAAACTGAAAAATCATTTTGTTCATTTAACTCTGCCTTTACCAATTCTCCATTTGAAATTCTTATGATCAAATCTATAAGCTCATCACGCACTTCTTCTTTTGTCTTAATCCCATCTATAATACTTCCTGCATTAATATCAATAGCATCATTCATATTTTCATAACAAAAAGTATTAGAACTCATTTTAATAGTAGGCACAATAACTGAACCTGTAGGAGTACCGCGACCTGTAGTAAAAACACAAATATTTGCTCCACCTGCCACCATAGCGCTAAGTTGTTCTATATCATTACCTGGCGTATTCATGAAAGTAAGTCCTTTGGAAATTACAGGTTTAGCATAATCAATCACATCCATTAAAGTTCTAGTACCTGCTTTATAAACACAACCTAAAGACTTTTCTTCTATAGTACTAAGCCCGCCTGCAATATTTCCCGGACTAGGATTTGCTCCGCGTATATCAGCATGAAAAGATTTAACTAAATTCTCATAGCCTAAAATCTTATCATATACCTTTTTAGCTACTTCATCATTTTTTGCTCTCTTAGCAAGTATAGCTTCACACCCTATAAGCTCTGTAGTTTCTGCTAAAATTACTGCACCACCTTCATCAATTACAAAATCACTTAAACTTCCTAAAGCAGGATTGGCACTAAGACCGCTATAACTATCACTACCACCACATTCTGTGCCTAAAATCAAATCACTAAAATCCCCATCTGTTTTTTCCAATTTTGCAGCATTTTCAAGCATTTGATTTACTATTTTAACACCCTTTTCTATGGTATTTTTACTACCACCGCACTCTTGTATTACTAAATATTCAACCATCTTATAAGGTGTCGCTTCTTTTATTTTTTCAGCTACTATTTTCGCTTGTATTACCTCACAACCAAGTCCTACAATTAAAACACCAAAAACATTAGCATTACTCCCATGGCCTATTAAAACATCTCTAGTTTGTAAAGCATCAAATTCAAGTTGAGAACAGCCATGTTGATGATTGATATATACTGCCCCATTGCATTTTCTGGCTATATTTTCACACACCTTATTAGCACAATGCACGCTTGGTATAATAATGACTTTATTTCTCAAGCCAAATTTTCCATCTTCTCTTCTATAACCCATTATCTTTTTCATATTTATTCCTTATCCCCACGACCTCTAATACCTGCACTATTGTGAATATGCACCCATTCACCTTTATTAATATCACAACTTGCACTAGCTATAGCTTCTGCATATTTGATGACAACTTCATCTTTTTTTATATCTTTTAGTGCAAATTTATGTCCACTTGCAATATCATCTAAAAGTTCTATATTTTCCACGATTTCACCTTTTTTAAAATCACGCAAAGCAGTAGCGACATTATCTTTTTCATTGACTATAATATAGGCTTTCATAATTTTATACCCGTTTCTTTTTCTATAGTTTTAACAAGTTCTTTAGCTTCATTAAAACGAGTATTTAATTCTTCTTTTGTGGCATGTGATAAAGGATGGATGCTTGTATTTGCAAATTCAAATCCTCTGGCCTTTAAAAGCAAAGCAAATCCCATAGGAAAAGCTATGTTCATACCAAATCTTATAGCTTTTAATAAACTTTTTTGAATCAGCAAAGCTCTATCTATATTTTTTTCATTGATTGATTTATAAATTTCACTCATAAGTTCTGGAAAAACACCACCTATACTAGTCATAGAACCCTTTGCCCCTATCAGTAGTGCTCCTGCATAAAATTCTTCTCTTCCTACAAAAACATCAAAATCACTAGGCACTACATCTAATATATGATTTAAAAGCAAAGCATCTCCACTGCTATCTTTTATACCCGCAATATTATCAAGCTTTGAAACCCTTTCTATAAATTTCAAACTTAGCGCTGGTGCAAAAAGAGGGATGTTATAAATATACAAAGGAAGCTTTACTCTAGAAGATAAATCTTTAATATATTCAAAAAGTGCGTCTTCACTTAATTTATAATAATAAGGCATAGCAAGTAATAAAGCATCAAGCCCTAATTCATATGCTTTTTGTGCCAAAGTAAAAGTATTTTGATAAACTGTTGATGCAATACCTGTAATAACAGGGATATTATTTTTTGCAGCTTCTTTTGTAAGTTTCATTATTTTGACTTGCTCTTCTATACCTAAAGCTTGAGAATCTCCTGCACTACCATTACAAAATAATCCATTTAAACCTTTTGAGATACCAAATTCGCAGTATTTAATAAATTCGTTTTCATTAATATTTCCACTCATATCATATGGAGTTAATAAGGCTGGTAAAGTTCCTTTTAATATTCCCATATTTTTCCTTTCATTTTTTGTATATACAAAAATATTTTTATATACAAAAAATATAGCTAAAAATAGAAATTTTTAAAAACATCAAAATGATAAAAAAACAATACAAAAGTCTTATAAAAGTAGTTATAATCAACCATCTAAAGCAAAAACTGCTAATAGAAAATATTTTTTATATCATTAAAAATGTTACTAAAAGTAAAAAATATGATAGAATTTATCTATCGAAAAAGGAGCAAAATGACACATCAACCAACATTAAGAGTTTTAAAAATTTTAGAATTATTGGGCAATAATAATCAAAAAAATACACTAAGCTCTATTGCAAAAGATTTAAATATCCCTCCAGGGACACTTTCTCCTATACTTCAAACTTTACAAGCTAAAAATTACATTAAATGTGATAAAAATAAATTTTACACATTAGATTATAAAATTTTAGAAATTAGCCGTTGTATTTCAATAAAAAATAGCGCATTAGAATTAATTAAAAAACATATGAAAAACATCAGAAACTTAACAGGACAAACATGCCAAATGGGAATATTAAAAGAAGGAAATGTATTTTATTTAGAAAAACTTGATTCGGATAATCAAATACAAATCAAGTCTTTTGTCGGTGCTTCATATCCAGCTTACGCTACATCTTTAGGAAAAGCATTACTAGAAAAGAAAACTTATAAAGAGCTTGAAAAAATTTATCCAAATCCTTTTGAGAAAATAACACCAAATACATTAAATAATCTAAAAGAGCTTTACGAAGAATTATCTTCTATCAAAAAAAATAAAATAGCATTAGAAAGTGGGGAAATGAACCCAGAAATTGAGTGTATGGCCATAGGAATTGAATACGATGAAAAAATTATAGCTGCAATTAGTATTTCATATCATATATTTTACTCAAATGCAAATTTTAAAGAAAAAAATCAAAAAATTTTACTAGAAGAAAAATACAAAATAGAACAAGATTTAAAATTATATTTCCCGGAATTAGAAAATATATATCAATAAAAATCCCTAATTAGGGATTTTTATTCTTTTTCTTTTAATTTAAGTTTTTGTTCTTGATATAATCCCGTTCCAACAGGAATCATACGACCTAAGATTACATTTTCTTTTAGATCTTCAAGATAATCAAATTTACCTGCAATACTTGCTTCTGTTAAAACTTTCGTTGTTTCTTGGAAAGAAGCAGCTGAAATCACACTATCACTTCCAATAGCCGCTCTTGTTACCCCAAGTAACACAGGTTCAGCCACAGCAGGCTCACCACCATATCTTAAAATTCTTTCATTTTCTTCTCTGAATTTTCTTCTTGAAACTAAATCACCCACGATGAAGTTAGTATGACCACTATCTACAATTTTAACTTGTCTTAGCATTTGTGATACGATGATTTCAATATGCTTATCAGAAATCACAACACCTTGACCGCGATAAACTTGCTGAATTTCAGAAATAAGATAATAATGTAATGCTTTTTCACCTAAAATTCTAAGTACATCATGGCTTGAAATAACTCCATCGGTTAATTTTTCACCCGCATGGATAAACTCGCCATCTCTTACTTGAATACGTTTTGATTTATCTATCAAATACTCTGCACTACTTCCATCTTCTGCTTGAATAATGATTCTTTCTTTTGATCTTAAAGGTTTATCAAATCTAACAACTCCGTCAATTTCAGCTACAACGGCAGTGTTTTTCGGCTTTCTTGCTTCAAATAATTCAGATACTCTTGGAAGACCCCCGGTAATATCTTTTGATTTAGCTGCTGCCTTTGGTGTTTTAGCTAAAATATCAGCTTGCTTCACCTTATCACCATCATTTACATAAATAACAGTTTTTGGCTCTAATTGATAACGCACTACCTTATCATTTTCACCTATAATTAACAACGCTGGACGCACTCCACTTGGTAAATACTCATTAATAACAAGCGATCTTTTACCTGTTGCTTCATCAATTTGTTCATCAGCACTATAGCCTGATTCAATATCTTCAAAATTTATAGTACCTGCAACCTCTGCAATTACGGTGTTATTATATGCATCCCATTCAGCAATGATAGTTTTATCTTCTTTGCTTGATTTTGCTATAATAGCTTTAGGATTATCTACAAAAGCACTATCATCAAATTCAATCACGGATTCTCTTGGTATATAATGTCTTTTTGCTTCTCTATCATTTTCATCAGCAATAACAACAAAAACACCTTTTTCTTTAACTACATCACCTTTTTTAAGATTTTTAATCCTATCTAAACCATCGCCTTTGAGCATGTAAAATTTTAATGTGCCTTTTGCACCTGCTATAATATCTTGAGTGATAGGATCACCATCTTTTACTAGCAATTCACTTGCATAAGGAATACGATTTGGTATATTCCAACCTTCTTTGATCACTTCAACAATACTTTCATTTTCAGCTACTTCAACACCATCGCTATATGGAATATATAACTTACCTTCGATATTACCACTTACACCGGCAAGCTCATTAGCTTTTGCTAAATCATATTTTCTTAATATAAATTTAGCTTCATTGTTTTTTGCTTTAACGCTAACTACTACATCTTCATACGCATGTTCAATATGGATAGTTCCTTTAAATGGGGCTTTGATTTTTGGCTCAACAAGTAAAATAGCAGCATTACGATGATTTGCAACGATAGTTTTACCTTGTCTATCTTCATAAGTGTTAAGATTATAAAATCTTACAAAACCTTCTTTGTGTGCTACTACTTGACGATCTTGTAAATCTGTACTAGCAGTACCACCACTATGGAAAGTTCTTAGTGTAAGCTGAGTTCCTGGCTCACCGATTGATTGAGCAGATATAATACCTACAGCTTCACCTGGCTTAACTAATTTGCCCTCACCTAGGTTAATACCATAACATTTAGAACAAACTCCTTTTTTAGCTTTACAAGTAATAGGAGTTCTAATACTTACACTCTTTACACCACTTTCAACAATTACTCTAGCTTTTTCTTCATCTATTAAAGTACCTTCTGAAAATAAAATTTCATTAGTAATAGAATCAATAATATTTTCAGCTAAAACTCTTCCTAAAATTCTTTCCTCCAAGGTTTCAATCACAACACCATCTGCTGTGATTTCATTAATTTCAACCCCCTCATGTGCACCACAATCATCCATTGTAACTTTTACATTTTGTGCCACATCGATAAGCTTTCTTGTTAAATAACCTGCATTTGCTGTTTTTAATGCTGTATCTGCGAGACCTTTTCTAGCACCATGAGTTGAAATAAAATATTCAAGAACATTAAGTCCTTCACGGAAATTTGAAATAATCGGTGTTTCAATAATTGAGCCATCAGGTTTTGCCATAAGACCCCTCATCGCAGCAAGCTGTGAAATTTGAGCTGCTGAACCTCTAGCACCAGAATCTGCCATCATATAAATAGAGTTAAATCCTTCTTTATCTTTTTTAATTAACTCCATCATATCTTTTGATAGGATATTATTAGTACTTTTCCAAATATCAATAATCTTATTATATCTTTCACCCGAAGTAATCAAACCTAAATTATATGAATTTTGAATTTCTCTTACTTGTTTTTTAGCTTCTTCTATGCTTTTTTGCTTTTGATCAGGCACAATAATATCAGCAATTGAAATAGAAATACCTGCTTTTGTTGCATATTCAAAACCAAGATCTTTTAGTTTATCTAAAAAGCTAGCGCTTACTTCAAGGCCACCCTCTTTATAAACATAATCAACCAAAGCTGCAATATCTTTTTTCTTCATGACTTTATTCCACATATTTTCAGGAACAAAATCAGGTAAGATAGACTTAATAATCAATCTACCCGCGGTTGTTGTGATTTTTCTTCCATCAACCACACTTCTAATGCTTGCATGAATATCTAAAGATTTTGCTTCTAGAGCAATCATAACCTCTTCAATACCTGTGCAAATTTTATGCTCGCCTTTAGCACCATCTTTTTCTAAAGATAGATAATAAATCCCCAAAACCATATCTTGAGAAGGTACAGTTACAGAACGACCACTTGCTGGAAGCAAGATATTCATAGATGAGAGCATTAATACTTTACACTCAGCTATTGCTTCTTGAGATAAAGGCACATGCACAGCCATTTGGTCCCCGTCAAAGTCAGCATTAAATGCCGCACACACTAATGGATGAAGTTGAATTGCTTTACCCTCTACAAGCACAGGATGGAAAGCTTGGATGGAAAGCTTATGCAAGGTTGGAGCACGGTTAAGCATTACAGGATGACCTTTAACAACCTCTTCTAAGCACTCCCAAACCTCATTAGTTTTGTTTTCTATCATTTTTTTAGCTTGTTTTACGGTAGTTGCATAACCTTTTTCTTCAAGCTTAGCTAACAAATGTGGCTTAAATAATTCTAAAGCCATTTTTTTAGGTAAACCGCATTGATCCATTCTAAGTTTTGGTCCAACAACAATAACACTACGACCTGAGAAATCCACCCTTTTACCAAGTAGATTTTGTCTAAAACGACCTTGTTTACCTTTGATAATTTCACTTAAAGATTTCAATGGGCGCTTATTTGCACCTTTAACTGCATTTGCTCTTCTGCCATTATCAAACAAAGCATCAACTGCTTCTTGTAGCATTCTTTTTTCATTTCTAATGATAATTTCGGGTGCATCAAGCTCCATAAGTCTTTTTAAACGCGTATTTCTATTGATAACCCTTCTATATAAATCATTCACATCAGAAACTGCAAATTTTCCACCATCTAAAGCTACCAAAGGTCTTAAATCAGGTGGTAATACAGGTAAATTTGTGATCATCATCCACTCGGGACGATTTGGTACTACTTCATCAATATTTGTATTGCTATTTAAATTACTATTTAAGAAATTTTCTACCACTTTTAAGCGTTTGATGATAGTTTTTTTCTTTGCTTCTGAATTAGTTGCTGCAATATCTTCTTTTAATTTATTTAAAAGCTCGACAAGATCTAAATTTGCTAGCAAATCTCTAACAACTTCACCACCCATTCTAGCTTTAAATCCACTACTTTCATAGCGTTGCATTAAATTTAAATACTGCTCTTCATTTAACACATCACAAAATTCAACTTTTTTAGTATTTTCATTATCATAGTATGCATCACCTGGATTTTCTACTATATATGCTTCATAATATAATACGCGTTCTAAGTCTTTCATCTTTACGCCGAGTAAAGTACCGATACGACTTGGTAAAGAGTTCACATACCATATATGTGCTACTGGGGTAACTAGCTCAATATGCCCCATTCTTGAACGACGCACTTTAGAACTAGTAACTTCAACACCACATTTTTCACACTTAATGCCCTTAAAACGCATTTTTTTATACTTACCACAAAGACACTCATAATCTCTTACTGGTCCAAAAATTTTAGCACAAAAAAGCCCATCTCTTTCAGGCTTTAAAGTTCTATAATTAATCGTTTCTGGTTTTTTTACTTCCCCATAAGACCATGATTTGATTTTTTCAGGACTTGCAAGTCTTAATTGAAATGCTTCAAAGTCTCTAGGTCTGCCATCTTCTTTTATTTCGATAGGTTTAAATTTACTCATTATTCTCATCCTTATCAAAAATCTCAACATCTAAAGCAAGAGATTTTAATTCATTTGTAAGTACAAAGAATGTCTCTGGGATACCTGTTACTGGAACATTCTCGCCTTTTGTTAAAGCTTTATAAGCACTAAATCTACCCTCAACATCATCAGATTTAATAGTAAGCATTTCTCTTAAAGTATGAGCTGCTCCATAAGCTTCAAGAGCCCAAACTTCCATCTCACCAAATCTTTGCCCACCAAATAATGCTTTACCGCCAACTGGTTGTTGTGTTACTAAGCTATAAGGTCCAGTGCTTCTTGCGTGAACTTTTTCATCTACTAAATGGTGTAATTTAAGCATATACATACATCCAACATGCACACGCTCTGCCATTTTTTCACCAGTTCTTCCATCATAAAGTTCGCTTTTTCCATCCATAGCTATTTTAGCCATTTCAAAAAGCTTACCAAATTCTTCAACCGTTACACCTTCAAATACAGGAGTAGCAAATTTTACCCCTTTAGCCCAATCTCTAGCATAAGAAATAAGTTGCTCATCATTTAAAGTTTGTACAAATTTCTTTTCTAGCTCAAGTCTAGATACACTACAAATTTCAAGAATTTTTTCGCGTAATTCTTTTACAAAATCTTTTTGTTTTCTATCAAAAATTTCTTGAATTTGATCACCTAGTCTCATACCAACAATCCCTAAGTGACTTTCAAGAATTTGTCCTATATTCATACGACTTGGAACCCCTAGAGGATTTAAAGCTATATCAATAGGTCTTCCATCAGGTAAATAAGGCATATCAACTTCTGGAACGATATTAGATACAATACCTTTATTTCCATGGCGTCCTGCCATTTTATCCCCAACTTTTAATTTTCTCTTAGTCGCAATATATACTTTAACAAGTTTTACCACTCCACTTGGTAAAATATCATCTTTTTCTAAAATTTCTAATTTTTCATCATGCTCTGTTTTAAGCTTTTTCTTCTCGTTTTGGAAGTGATTTTTTAAATCATCATATTCTTTTTGCACTTCTTTAGAATAAGCTTTAACTAAAGAATTTAATGCAAAACGATTAATTTTTTCCAACTCGGTAATTTCTACCTTGGAACCTTTTTTATATTTAACACCATTTATTTCTTCGTCTGAATTTAAAGGTGATTTAGAAAGCAAAGAACATACTCTTAAAGTTTCTTCTCTGTCCATCATCAAAAGTCTATCGTGATGTTCTTTTTCAAGATTTAATTTTTCATCATCATAGGCTTTTACAGCACGAGCATCTTTTTCATAACCTTTTTTAGTAAATATTTTTACATCTACAACAACACCTTCCAATGAAGCAGTTGCATATAAAGATTTATTTACAACATGTCCTGCCTTTTCACCAAAAATAGCTCTTAGTAATCTTTCTTCAGGCGTAGGTTTTACCTCACCTTTAGGTGAAACTTTACCTACCAAAATCATACCAGGCTTTATATGAGTTCCTATTTTTGCAATACCACTCTCATCAAGATGTGCTAAATCTTCCTCTTTAACATTTGGAATATCTTTTGTAATCTCTTCAACGCCATCTTTAAGTTCTCTAGCCTCTACTTCTTTTTCATAAATATGAACACTAGTGAAAGTATCTTCGCGTAAAATTTTCTCACTAATTACAATAGCATCTTCATAATTATATCCATGCCATGGCATAAATGCGATCAAAGCATTTTTACCAATAGCAAGCTCTCCTTGGTCCATACTTGGACCATCTGCAATAATTTGACCTGCTTGAATAAATTCGCCTTTTTTCACAATCGGGTGTTGAATAAAAGTTGTATTTTGGTTAGTTCTTAGATTTTTTTCCATTTTATAATGATCAATAAATGGTCCATTTTCATCTTCGCCCAAAATAAAAATATTTTTATTATCAACTTTTTCTACAATACCTGCTCTTTTAGCTTTAATAGCTTCCCAAGCATCACGTGCAATGATTTTTTCCATACCAGTACCTACTATAGGTGCTTGTGCGGTTAGTAAAGGCACTGCTTGACGCTGCATGTTTGAACCCATCAGGGCTCTGTTTGCATCATCATGCTCCAAAAATGGAATCAAAGAAGCTGCGACCCCTACTATCATACCTGAACAAAGATCAATCAAATGCACTTCTTCTCTTCTTGCTAAGATTGTTTCACCATCTTGTCTTGCTTCAACAAATTCTTCAACAATATTACCTTTTTCATCAATTTTAGTTGAAGCAGCTGCGATCACTAAACCTTCTTCTTGAGTAGCGGTTAAATAAACAATTTCATTGCTTACTTTTCCATTTTCTACTTTCTTATAAGGTGCTTCAACAAAACCTAGATCATTTACTTTAGCATAAGTTGAAAGCGTATTAATCAAACCGATATTTTGACCTTCTGGAGTTTCAACAGGGCAAATTCTTCCATAATGCGTTGCATGGACATCACGCACTTCAAAACCCGCTCTTTCTTTTACTAAACCACCCTCGCCAAGCGCAGATAAACGACGCTTATGAGTTACCTCGCTTAATGGATTTGTTTGATCCATAAATTGAGACAATTGACCACCGGTAAAAAATTCCATAATTGTCACAGTAATTGTTTTAGGATTGATTAAGTCATAAGGCATTACTTTATCAATATCTGCATTTAATGCGGTAAATTTATCTCTAATTGATTTTTGCATTTTAGCAAGACCCACATGAAGTTCATTAGCTAAAAGCTCTCCAATCGATCTAATACGACGATTACCTAAATGATCTCTATCATCAATATGGCCTCTACCATTTTTTACTTTAATTAAATATTTTGCAGTTTTTACTATATCTTCATTTGTTAAAACTGTAACATATTCAGGTGTATCTAATCCTAGTTTATGATTCATTTTCATACGACCAACTTTTGTTAGATCATATCTTTCAGGATTAAAAAATAAATCATTTACAAAAGCTTTTGCAGCATCTTTTACTACAGGCTCACCTGGTCTCATTACTTTATAAATTCTAATAGCTGCTAAATCATTTTCATCTTCTACATTTTCAGTTTGTTTTAATAATTTTAAAGTCTCATTATCTTGAATGAAAGAATTAATAATAGCAGCATCAACTCCATTTGCTAAGTCATTTGCAATATCAAATTGTTTTTCTTCTTTAATTTTAGCTAATTTTCCCTCATCTAATAGCGTTAAAGAATCAAACAAAACCTCACCGGTTTCTTTATTAATAATAGGGTTAGCTAAATATCTATTTGTTAAAATTTCAATTGGATATTCAACCCATTTAACACCGTCTTTTATAAGTTGCTCAGCTTTTTTCTTTGTCATTCTTTTACCGGCTTGGTGTACAACATTGCCTTTTTCATCTTTTAAATCATATTCGACTCTATCTAAAAAGTCATTTGGATTAAATTCAGTTAAAAATTTATCTTTTTTAACATGAATAGTTTGTATAGGGTAAAATAATTTTATAATATCTTGCTTTTTATAACCAAGTGCTCTAAATAAAATAGTAATAGGCACTTTCCTTCTTTTATTAATACGCACATAAAGCACATCTTTTGCATCATATTCAAAATAAAGCCAAGAACCACGATCTGGTATAATTTGAGCTGTATATACTAATTTATTTGCAACAGTAGAACTTTCTTCTTCTTTAAAAATAACACCTGGACTTCTATGAAGTTGATTTACAACAACTCTTTCAACCCCATTAATTATAAAAGAAATTCTATCTGTCATTAAAGGAATTTCTCTAATATAAATTTCTTGTTCTTTGATATCTTTTATACCGATTTTTTCACCCGTTTTTTCATCTTTTTCATGTAAAGTTAAACGGATTTTCATTTTCAAATTTACAGAATAAGTTAAACCTCTTTCCATGCACTCTCTAATGGTATATTTAGGTTTACCTACTTCACTACTTACATATTCTAAACTTAATCTATTTTGCGGATCATGGATTGGAAAGATAGATTTGAAAACTTTTTCAATTCCACTTTCTGAATTTTTTGCATCTAAATTTAAAAAATAATCAAAACTCTTTTTTTGTAATTGTAATAAATTTGGAATGTCTATTTGTTGTGGAACATTCGAGAAGTCTATTCTTAAACGATTTCCTGATTGTGAATTTAACATATTATTATACCCCATGGTAAAAGTATTGAAAGAAAGAATCCTTATTAAAGGAAAACAAGAAAGGATATAAAATCCTTTCTTTTAAAAATAAAAAATTATTTAAGTTCAACCTTAGCGCCAGCTTCTTCAAGTTGTTTTTTAGCTTCTTCAGCTTCAGCTTTACTAACACCTTCTTTAAGAACTGATGGAGTTTGCTCAACTGCATCTTTTGCTTCTTTTAATCCAAGACCAGTTAAAGCACGAACAACTTTAATTACATTAATTTTTTTATCGCCACCATCTTGTAATACAATATCAAATTCAGTTTTTTCTTCAGCAGCACCGCCAGCAGCACCCGCAACAGCAGCACCCGCAACCATAACTGGAGCAGCAGAAACACCAAATTTTTCTTCAAATTCTTTTACTAATTCTGAAAGCTCAAGAACACTTAGGTTAGAAATAAATTCTAATACATCTTCTTTAGTAATTGCCATTTTTTATCCTTTTTATAATTTTATTCAGCTTCTTTTTTTTCTTTTAATGCATTTAATCCAATTGTAAAATTGGTGATTGGTGCATTCCAAACTTGCAAAAGCATAGCAAGTAATTCATTACGAGAAGGCATTTTAGCTAAAGCTTTAACTTTATCTACAGAAGCAACTTCGCCTTCGATAAATGCAGTTTTGATCTCAAATGCTTGATTAGCTTCGCTAAATTTATCAGCAACTTTTGAAACATTTAATTGGTCTTCACCCCAAAGATAAATATTAGTATCTTTAAGTTCCATTCCATCTTTGCCGGCATTTTTAAGAGCAATACTTGCTAAAGTATTTTTAATAATTTGAACTTTAACATCCATTTCTCTCGCATTATTTCTTAACTCTTCAAGTTTTTTAGTATTTAAACCCTTATAGTTACAAACTACAACAGCCTCACTAACTTTAAAACCTTCTTCAAGTTTAGAAACAAGTTCAACTTTTTGGCTTTTAGTCATCTTTACTCCTTTCCGACCGGTGATTTCAAGCAGAGCAGAAAAATCTAATTAAGTCCTAGGACCTCGGCTATCTCCAATCTAAGATAAAAATTAGATAAAATAAAAGTTATTATCTTATCTAATTTTTATTAATGAGAGTAAAACTCTCATTAATTTTATTTTGTATCAAGTAATTCTTGAGTATCAAGAGAAAGAGAAGGACTCATAGTTAAAGAAAGACTAGCATTTTTAATATATCTTCCTTTTGCAGCAGCTGGCTTGTGTTTATTAATAGCTTTTACAAATGCTGTCATATTTTCTTTTAATTGTTCTTGAGTAAAGCTAACTTTACCTAAACCTGCATGGATATTTCCTTGCTTATCAACACGGAAGTTAACTTGACCATTTTTAGCATTATTCACAGCTTGTGCAACATCCATTGTCACAGTACCTGTCTTAGGATTTGGCATTAAACCTTTAGGTCCTAAAATACGACCTACTTTACCAACTAAACCCATCAAATTTGGAGTAGCAATTAAAACATCAAAATTCATATTTCCTTTTTGAATTTCTTCTACTAAATCATCACTACCAACTATATCAGCACCTGCATTTTTTGCCTCATCAGCTTTTGCATCTTTTGCTATAACAGCAACACGCACTTTTTTACCTGTACCACAAGGTAAAACTACACTACCTCTTACCATCTGATCTGCATGTCTTGGATCAACATTTAATTTTAAAGCAATTTCAACTGTTTCATCAAATTTAGCAGATGCAAGAGTTTTAACTGTGCTTATTGCTTCATCCATTAAGTAATTTTTATTTGAATCTATTTTTTTTAATAATTCTGTAAATCTTTTAGTATTTTTTGACATTAATTTTTCTCCGCATTTTATATAAAGTGCTACCGCCTTTTTAAACTCTTGGCGGTAAAGAGTATTAATCTACGATTTCAACACCCATAGAACGAGCAGAACCCATAATAATCTTAGCAGCTTGCTCTCTATCTTTTGTGTTCATATCAGCTATTTTTTTATCAACAATTTCTAAAACTTGTGCTTTAGTTAATTTACCTACTTTATTTTTTAAAGGATTATCCGCACCTTTAGAAATACCTGCAGCTTTTTTGATTAAATCAGTAGCTGGTGGTTGTTTTGTGATAAATGTAAAGCTTTTATCTGCATAAACAGTAATAACAACTGGAATATTAAAGCCAGCCATATCTTTTGTTCTTTCATTAAATGCCTTACAAAATTCCATAATATTAACACCTTGTTGACCCAAAGCAGGACCAACTGGAGGTGATGGATTAGCCTTAGTAGCAGCTATTTGTAATTTTATTTCTCCTACGACTTTTTTAGCCATAACCTTACTCCTTTACTTGTATATTATCAAACTATTTTTTCAACTTGAGAGTATAAGATCTCTACTGGAGTTGATCTGCCAAATATTGAAACATTTAGCTTTAAAACCCCTCTAACCATATCATATTCTTCTACAATACCAACAAAGTTTGCAAAAGGACCTTCGGTTATTCTTACACTTTCTTCTTTATCAAATGAAATTTTAGGTTTAGGTGCTGCTTTATTTTTCACCTTTTCTAAAATAAGATTGATATCTTTTTCACTCAATGGGGTTGGTTTTTTACTTTCCCCTATAAAACGACCAACTTTTGGCAAAGATTGAATTTTATGCCAAAGTTCTGTTGATAAGTCAATATTGGCAAATACATAGCCTGAATACAAACTTCTTTCGCTTATTTTTTCTTTACCATTTTTAAATTCAATCACATCTTCAGTTGGAACAATTACTTCTAGCAATTGCTCTTGAATTCCATGATCTCTAACTAAATTTTCTATGGCTCTTTTTACAGCCATTTCACTACCTGCATAAGTTTGAATTGCATACCATTTATGATTCATTATTTTATCCTATAATCTTAGATAATGAAAATGACATAATCAAGTCAACCAATGCTAAAAATAATGAAACAACAGTAACAACTACAAAAACAGTAATATAAGCATTTCTAACTTGCTCTTTCAAAGGCCAAATAACTTTTGATAATTCAGCTTTTGACAATTTAAAATAAGTTATTAGTTTTTCCATATTTAACCTTATTTTGTGGCAGGGCAAGAGGGATTCGAACCCCCAACCATCGGATTTGGAATCCGGCGCTCTACCGTTGGAGCTATTGCCCTAAGGGCTTTTATATAAAAGCCTTAACTTTTTAATTTAACTTCTTTATGAACTGTATGTTTTTTTAATCTTGGGCAATATTTTTTTAATTCTAATTTTTCAGTTGTATTTTTACTATTTTTAAAAGTGCTGTAATTAATATCGCCGCACTCTTCACATTTCAAGCCAACTTTAATTCTCATTTTTATTCCTTAAAAAGCGAGATAAAATCTCGCTTATGATTATTTAATAATTTTAGATACAACACCTGAACCAACAGTACGGCCACCTTCACGGATAGCAAAACGAGTACCTTCTTCAAGTGCAACTGGTGCAATAAGACTTACAGTAATTCTAACATTTTCACCTGGCATAACCATTTCAACGCCTTCTGCAAGTTGGATAGAACCAGTAACATCCGTTGTTCTTACATAGAACTGTGGTCTATAGTTATTAAAGAATGGAGTATGACGACCACCTTCATCTTTATTTAAAATATAAACTTCTGCTTCAAAGTCAGTATGTGGAGTAATTGATTTTGGCTTAGCAAGAACCATACCACGAAGAACATCTTCTTTTTTAGTACCACGTAGAAGAACACCTACATTATCACCTGCTTCACCTTGATCCATTTCTTTTCTAAACATTTCAACACCAGTTACTGTAGTGCTTTGTGTTTCTCTAATACCAACGATTTCAATAGTATCACCAACTTTAACAACACCTTTTTCAATTCTACCAGTAACAACTGTACCACGACCTGAAATTGAGAATACGTCTTCGATTGGCATTAAGAAATCTTTATCTGTATCACGAGCTGGAGTTGGAATATACTCATCAACTGCTGCCATAAGATCTAAGATTTTTTTAGACCATTCACCATCTTGTCCAGCTTTTGCTTCTTCAAGAGCTTGTAAAGCAGAACCTGAAATAATTGGAGTATCATCTCCTGGGAAGTCATAAGAACTTAATAGTTCTCTAATTTCCATTTCAACTAATTCTAATAATTCAGCATCATCAACCATATCAGCTTTATTCATGAAAACAACGATATATGGTACACCTACTTGGCGAGAAAGTAAGATGTGCTCTCTAGTTTGTGGCATTGGACCATCTGCAGCAGAAACAACAAGAATAGCACCGTCCATTTGAGCAGCACCAGTAATCATATTTTTAACATAGTCAGCGTGACCTGGGCAGTCTACGTGAGCATAGTGACGATTTTCTGTTTCATACTCAATGTGAGAAGTTGCAATAGTAATACCACGCTCTTTTTCTTCAGGAGCATTGTCGATATTATCATAATCTTTAAGCTCAGCCAAACCTCTTCTTGAAAGAACAGCAGAGATAGCAGCTGTTAAAGTAGTTTTACCGTGGTCAACGTGACCAATAGTACCAATATTTACGTGAGGCTTATTACGTGAAAATTTTTCTTTAGCCATCTTTTTCCTCCATATAAAATTTACAAACAAATACTAATTTATGTTTTATAATCTTTTGAAATCAATGGAGCTCATAGCGGGACTTGAACCCGCGACCTCTCCCTTACCAAGGGAGTGCTCTACCTCTGAGCCATACGAGCGCTCAGAAAAATTAAAAACATAAATTATAAAATTTTGGAAATTGAAACTGCTAGAAATTCTGAATTTAAAAACAGCTCCCAGTTTCACTCTACCAAAATTAGGTTGGAGCGGGAAACGGGACTCGAACCCGCGACCCTCAGCTTGGAAGGCTGATGCTCTAGCCAACTGAGCTACTCCCGCAAAGCAATGGTGGTGAGTCGTGGATTCGAACCACGGAAGGCGAAAGCCAGCAGATTTACAGTCTGCCCTCGTTGGCCACTTGAGTAACTCACCATGATAAAAATGCTTTTTATTTCTGGTCAAACACTGCTATCAACAATGGAGCTGGTTAAGGGACTTGAACCCCCGACCTGCTGCTTACAAGGCAGCTGCTCTACCAACTGAGCTAAACCAGCAAAAAATAAAGTTGAATTATAATGTAATTTTAAATTAATGTCAAGTGTTTTAAATAATTTTATATAATTTTTAAAAAATAAAGGATTGATTATGAAAATTTTATTTTCACCTAGCGAAAGCAAAAATAAAATAAATACGCAAGATTATATAAATAAAAACTCTTTTGTTTTTAGTAATTTATATAGTAAAAGACTTGAGGTACTTACAAAATATAAAAATCATATAAATCAATGCAATGAAGTTGAACTTGAAAAATTTTTTGGTATAAAAGATGCAAGTGAAATAGAAGAATTAACTCATGATATTTTAACAAAAGAAACAAACAAAGCTATTCAAAGATATAATGGAGTTGCTTTTGATCATTTAGACTATGAAAATTTAAGCGAGAATTCAAGAAAATACATAGATGAGAATGTTTTGATATTTTCTAATCTTTTTGGTCCTATTTTAGCAAAAGATTTAATACCTTATTACAAATTAAAACAAGGAGAGAAAATTAAAGAATTTAATATAGAAAAATATTACAAAGATAGTTTCTCTGATGAACTCGATAAATTTTTAGAAAATGAATTAGTCGTTGATCTTAGAGCTAAATTTTATGAAAAATTTTATACTATTAAAAAGCCTTTTTTAACTTTTACC
>NZ_JAKMRM010000017.1:0-18524 GCF_025772105.1 Campylobacter sp. IFREMER_LSEM_CL1846
AGTGAGATTGAAATAAAATTGTTTATTTTTTTTAGATATAATCGAGCTTTATTTATATTTAAAAAAGGCATATTATGTTACGCTCATTTATAATTAGTATTTTATTTATAAATTCTTTAATGGCTTTTAATATAAAGTCTTTATTTACTTATACTTTTAATGATAATATTAGCTATGATTTAAAAAAAGCTAAAGAAATATATTTTAAAAACAAATGTAACACCTGTCACGGAGAAAATGGAGAAAAAAATTCTTATGGTAAAAAAGCTATTAAAGATTTAAGCCCAGAAGAAATCAAAGGTGCCTTAAAAGACTATGCTAATGGATATTTTAAAGATCAATCAAGCGATAACATTCAAATGAGCATATACGCCAAAAAATTAAGTGGAAGTGATATGGATCACATTATAGCTTACTTAAAGGGGCAAAATTTTTCTATTGAGCTTAATCAAAAAGATCTTTTAGAAGAAGAACCAGCACCAAAAACAAAACATAATACATTTTTAAAATAAAAAAGGAGTTTTCATGAAAAAAAATCTACTGCTAGCTAGCTTGCTTTGTGCTAGTTCAATTTATGCTGCGGAAGTAAAAATAGGAGTTATTTTACCACTTACTGGCGCTTTAGCGGCTTATGGTAATGATGTATATGAAGGTATCAAACTAGCTAATACCTTAAATCCAAATTTAAAAAACGGAGATAATGTTAAAATCATAGCCATAGATACAAAAGGCGATAAAATAGAAGCAGCAAATGCCACCACTAGACTTATCTCTCAAGATAAAGTTTTAGGACTTATAGGTGAAGCTGTTACACCAAATACTATGCAAGTTTTATCTATAGCTGAAGAAAGAAAAATCCCAGTAATAGCCCCTGTTGCTTCAGGCGATAAACTTTTGGATAAAAAAAGCTACGCTAGTAGAGTTTGTTTTATGGATAGCTTCCAAGGAGATAAATTTGCAAACTATGCATACAAAGATTTAAATTTAAAAACTGTAGTTGTAATAGTTGATCAAAGCAATGTGTATTCACTAGGCTTAGCAAGAGCCTTTGAAAAAGAATTTAAACAAAATGGCGGGAAAATACTTAAAAAATTAACCATCTCATCGGGCGATAAAGACTTTAAAGCTATTGTTTCACAACTTAAAAGTATCAATCCTGACTTTGTTTATATGCCAATTTACCATCCAGAAGCAGCTTTAATAGCAAGACAAGCAAAAGCAGTTGGTTTTAATAAACTTTTAAGTGCAGGTGATGGGGTAAATAATAAAACATTTATTGAACTTGGGGGTGATGCCGTAAATGGAGTAATCTTTACCGATAGTTTTGACTATAACAATCCACCAACAACTTTGTCTAAAAATTTCATCAATGCTTATGAAAAAGATCATGGCACCAAAGAGCTTCCAGCATTTTCTGCTATGGGAGCTGATGCTTATTATGTGATGGTAAATGCAATGAATGAATGTGCTAATAATCTTAACGCACAATGCATTAATGAAAAAATTCATTCTACTAATAATTTTGAAGGCGTAGGTGGAGTTATAAGCATAGATGCTAGTGGCAATGCAAGTCGTTCTGTAGTTATAAAAGAAATACAAGAACAAAAACAAGTTTATAAAACTATTATTAATCCTTGAAAGGTTAAACTATGAAAAAAATTAGTATAGCTATATTGTCTATCATAGCTTGTAATATCATACAGGCAAAAGAAATTAACATTGGCGTAGTTTTACCTCTAACAGGATCTACTGCAGCTTATGGTCAAAGTGCTTTAGATGGAGTGAAAATTGCAAATTCTATGAAAAATACTTTAAGTAATGGCGATAAGGTAAATCTTGTTGTAGTAGATACAAAAGGTGACAAAATAGAAAGTGCAAATGCTAGCACAAGATTAATTTCGCAAAATAAAGCTTATGCACTTATTGGAGAAATGCTAACAGCTAATACTTTACAAGTGATAAGAATTGGCGAGGAAAAAAAGATACCAGTGGTTGCTCCTGCAGCTACTGCTGATAAAATTTTAAATAAAAAATTATATGCCAGTAGAGTTTGTTTTATGGATAGTTTTCAAGGCTCATCTTTGGCTAATTATGTAAAAAATAAGTTAAATTACACTAAAGCTGTGATTATCAGCGATCAAAGCGCAGATTATTCTTTGGGTTTAACTAGGGCCTTTGAAAAAGAATTTAGCAAACAAGGTGGAAAAATTTTAGATAAATTTAGAATTACAGCAGGCGATAAAGATTTTAAAGCTATACTTTCTCAAGTTAAAAATTTAAAACCTGATTTTATTTATCTTCCAGTATATTATACTGAGGCTTCTTTATTCGCACGCCAAGCAAAAGCAATGGGTGTTAATATTCCTATGGGTTCGGCAGATGGAGTTGCCGATGAAACTTTTATTAATCTAGCTCAAGATGCAGCAGAAGGATATTTATTTACAGATAGTTTTGATTATAATAACCCTCCAACACAGCTTTCAAAAGACTTTATATTAGCCTATGAAAAAGAAAAACAAAGCAAAGAAGTTCCAAATTTTACAGCTATGGGTGCAGATGCATATTTTGTAATCTTTGAAGCTATGCAAAAATGCGTTAATGATTTCAATAGTGAATGTATCAACAGCAACATTCATGCTACTTCTAAATTTGAAGGTGTTAGCGGGGTGATCAGTATAGACAAAACAGGTAATGCCACGCGCTCAATTGTTATAAAATCAATAGAGAATCAAAAACAAGTTTATAAAGACTCGATTCTACCATAAATAAAAATTTTAAGAGGTTCAATGGATAGTTCTTTAATTTTACAGCAAATTATAAATGGATTTAGTTTAGGCAGTATGTATGCACTTATCGCCATAGGCTATACAATGGTTTACGGTGTTTTAAGACTGATTAATTTCGCACATGGTGATATTATGATGGTGGGTGCATACTCGGCTTTATTTTGTGTTACAAGTATGAATGTGCCTTTTTTAGGCGCTCTTTCTTTAGCTATGTTATTTGCGGCAGCCTTAGGTATAGCTATTGATAGGGTAGCTTATAAACCTCTAAGAAAAGCACCTAGAATTTCTTTACTCATCACAGCCATAGGTATAAGTTTTTTAATACAAAATGTATTTAATGTTTTATTTGGCTCAACACCAAAGTATTTTCCTGTGCCAAGTTATCTTGAAACAGTGATTAATTTTAATAATATCAGCATTAGTGTTAATAGTATTTTAGTGCCTATTTTGACATTTTTTATATTATTAGTGGTTTTATTCATACTTTATAAAAGCAAATATGGCATTGCTATTAGGGCTTTAGCTTTTGATATTCATACTGTAAATTTAATGGGAATTGATGCAAATCGTATTATCGCTATTGTATTTGCACTAGGTTCAGCTTTAGCTGCTATTGGTGGTATTTTTTGGGCTGTTAGTTATCCTTCTGTTGAACCTAGCATGGGAACTCTTATAGGACTTAAGGCCTTTGGCGCTGCTGTTTTAGGTGGTATTGGTTCTGTTGCCGGAGCAGTTTTAGGTGGTTTGATTATAGGTTTTACAGAGGTTGTTGTTGTTGCTATTTTCCCTGATCTTTCTGGTTTTAAAGATGCATTTGCATTTATCTTTTTGGTATTAATTTTACTTTTTAAACCAACTGGAATTTTGGGTATTAATTTTGAAAAAAGTAGGTTTTAAAATGATTGCAAGAAAAATTACACATTTAAGTTTCTTTATTATAGCGCTTGCTTTTCTTTTTATATCTCCTTATTTTTTTAACGATTATAAAATAGGAATTTTAAGCAATATTGCTATTTTTGTAATCTTAGCGGTAAGTTATAATCTTATCAATGGGGTTACAGGACAATTTTCATTAGAGCCAAATGGTTTTGTAGCTATAGGAGCTTATGTTGCAGCCTTAGTTTTACTTACAAGTGAAAGCAAAATCGATCAGTTTTCTTTAGAGGATCCAAGTAGTTTTATTTTGATGATTCATTCGCCAAGCTTTATTGTAGCTTTACTTGCTGCTGGGGTTTGTGCTATGCTTTTATCTTTAGTTTTAGCCTTTGCAGTATTTAGAGTTAGAGGAGATTATTTAGCTATTGTAACACTAGGCTTTGGAATTATTATCAAGCTTATGGCAATTAACTTTGCTTCTGTTACAAATGGCTCTTTGGGCTTAAACGATATTCCTAAACATACTACCTTATACTGGAGTGGTGGGATTGCTATATTTTCTGTTATTATCATCTTAAATATTGTTAGTTCAAAATTTGGTAGGGCCATGAAAGCTGTAAGAGATGATGAAGATGCAGCATTAGCAATGGGTATTAACACTTTTAATATTAAAACCTTAGCTTTTAGCACTTCAGCATTTTTAGAAGGTGTTGGAGGAGGCTTATTAGCTTGCGCACTAGCTTCAGTTTCACCTGAACAATTTGACTTTTTATTTACTTTTCAGCTTTTAATCATCATTGTTTTAGGCGGCTTAGGTTCAACTACTGGTGCCATCATAGGAGCTATTTTAGTAATAGGCGGAAGTGAGTATTTAAGATTTTTAGATGAGAGTATGAATATTTTTGGTTATGAAACTCCTGCCATGCCTGGTCTTAGAATGGTTGTGTTTTCTGTTATATTGATTTTAGTAATGCTTTTTGCAAGAAGAGGAATAATGGGTGATAAAGAATTAACAGATATTTTATTTAAGTTTTCTAAAAGGAATAAAAAATGATTTTAGAGCTTAAAAAAATCCATAAAAATTTTGGTGGAGTTAGTGCTATAGCAAATACTTCTTTTACTATAAAAGAAAGCGAAATTTTTGGACTTATAGGTCCAAATGGTGCAGGAAAAACGACACTATTTAATATTATTACAGGAAATTATAAACCAAGCAGCGGAGAAGTATTTTTTCTAGGAAAAAAGATTGACCATTTAAAGCCGCACAAAATAGTTCATCTAGGCATAGCAAGAACTTTTCAAAATATTAGACTTTTTTCTAGCATGAGTGTTTTAGAAAATGTATTAATTGGTTTTGATAAGAGTATTAAGTATAATATTTTTGAAGCTTTTTTGCATTTAGGAAGATTCTCCAAAGCAGAAAAAAATGCAAAAAAAGCAGCTTATGAAATTTTAGAACAACTCAATATTGCTCATTTGGCTGATGAAAGGGCCACTAGTTTAAGTTATGGACAACAAAGAAAAGTTGAAATAGCAAGAGCTTTAGCAACAAATCCTAAACTTTTATTGCTAGATGAACCAGCAGCAGGTATGAATTCAACAGAAAGCGATGATTTAGCCGAATTGATTTTTGATATAAGAAATAATAAAAAAATCAGCGTTTTGCTTATTGAGCATGATATGAAATTTGTAAATAAGCTTTGCGATAGGGTTATGGTGCTTGATTATGGTAAGACTATTTTTGAAGGAAAGCCAAGTGATGCTGTTCAAAATCCTGAAGTAATTAGTGCATATTTGGGAGATTTTAATGCTAGTAGTTAAAGATTTACATGTTTATTATGGCTTAATAGAAGCTGTTAAAGGTATAGATTTCACCATAAAAACAGGAAGTATAGTTAGCTTGATAGGCTCAAATGGTGCAGGAAAAACATCAACACTTAATGCAATGCTAAATTGTGTTAAAAAAACTGGTGAAGTAAGTTTTTTAGGTTATGACACTCAAAGACATTTACCTCATACTTTAGTACAAAAAGGTATAGCATTGGTACCTGAAGGAAGAAGAGTTTTTATAAATCTCACTATAGAAGAAAATTTAAAAATTGGTGCTTTTAATAATGCAGAAAACTATGAACATTTGAAAAATCAAATGTATAGACTTTTCCCAAGATTAAAAGATAAAAAAAATGCATTAGCGGGGACTCTAAGCGGTGGAGAAGCTCAAATGCTAGCTATTTCAAGAGCTCTTATGAGTGAGCCAAAACTTTTAATGCTAGATGAACCTTCGCTAGGACTTGCTCCAAAAATAGTTGGAGAGGTTTTTGATATTATAGTCAAATTAAAAGAAGAAGGTATTACTATTTTATTAGTGGAACAAAATGCATTTTCAGCTTTAAAAATCAGCGACTATGCTTATGTTCTAGAAAATGGTAAAATCGCTATGCATGCACCTGCAAAAGATCTTATCGGTAATGATGAGATTAGAAAAAAATACCTTGGAGCTTAAATCATGAGAAGACAACTTTTAGCTTTTGGGGATATAAAAATTTCTATTTTTTTATTTTTAATTTTTGCCCTATTTTGCGCTCTAGCTACTTTTATAGAAAGTGCTTACAATACTCCAACAGCATGGGCCATGATATATGGAACATCTTGGTTTGGCTTTATACAGCTCATATTAGGAATCAATCTTTTAACAGCTCTTTTTAAATATAAAATGTTTAACAAGAGAAAAATACCGCTTTTAATCTTTCATATCTCATTTTTATTTATATTACTAGGCTCGGCTATGACTAGATATATGGGATTTGAAGGAAATTTACACATTAGAGAAAACGAAAAAAATAATATCATTGAAACCTCAAAAAGTTATATCTACATAGCAACCTTAAAAGATGATAAAGTATATAGTGCTGCAAAATCTGAATATATTGCCACCTTACCTTTTGTAAATGATTTTTCATTTGATTTAATATTACCTGATGAAAAAGCTCAAATTTCATATGAAAATTTGATTTTAGATGCAAAAGAAATTTATATCGATGATAACAACTCTGCTCCTCTTTTATCTTTAATGCTTTCACAAAATAACGAATCTAAAGAATTGCTTTTTCAAGCAGGAGATATAAAAAATATCAATGGTGTCAATATAGCATTTTTAAACGACTCTGTTCCAAGTCCTTATATAAAAATTGATAAAGATCTAAAGCTTAGTGCTGATTTTGATTTAAAATACATGTCAATGAGTGATGGTAAAGAAAACATTTTAAAAGCCAATCAAAAAGCACAAGCTAAAGATTTAAGATTATATTCTTTTAATGATATTAATTTAGTGGTAAAATTTGCTTCTTTACATGGTAAAAAAACCTTAGAAGGCGTTAATCAAGCTCAAGATGAAAGCTTTTTTACTTGGTTTAAAAATAGTTGGATAGAGCTAGGACGCAATGCTTTGATTTCTTTATTTGGCGAGGCAAAATACTGGAATAATTCTTTATTAAATAATTTCAAAGACTTTGCACAAAGCACTAAATATATGCCAACTCAACTTTCAGAAAATGCTATTAATGCTTTAAAATTAAAATTAAGCTATAAAGGAGAATCTAAAGAAGTTTTCCTAGTAGAATACAACTCGCCTATCCGTATTGATGTAGCAGGTCAACCTTTCTTTTTAAGATGGGGTCCTAAAGGAATAGAAATGCCATTTGAAATGTACTTAAAAGACTTTGAACTAGAACGCTATCCTGGCTCGATGTCGCCTATGTCTTATGCAAGTTATGTGGAAATTGATAATGCCGAACAAAAATTAGAATATAAGATTTTTATGAATAATGTTTTAGATTATCAAGGTTATAGATTTTACCAAAGTTCTTATGATCAAGATGAGCTTGGCACCATACTTTCAGTTAATAAAGATCCGGGTAAAATTCCTACATATATTGGATATTTTTTACTTACATTAGGAATGTTTTTAAATATTTTAAATCCTCATTCAAGATTTAGGACTTTAGCTAAATTAATCAATCAAGACACCTTGAAAAAAACAAGTGCAATATTGACATTTATATTAGTTTTTTTTGCAAGCCAAAATACTTATGCAAATGAACCCATCAAGGTAGATGAAACACATGCTAAAGAACTTGCTTCTTTAGTAGTGCAAAAACCTGATGGTAGAATGGTTCCTTTTAATACTTTAGCTATGGAAGTTTTAGAAAAAATATACAAAAACACAACCTTTCAAGGCCAAAGTGCCGAAGCAACTATCATATCAATGATTTTTGATGGCAGTGCATGGTACGATAAAGATATTATATTTATGCCAACAAGTCGCTTGGTTAATGAAGAAATTTCTAAAATTTTAGGTATTGAACCTAGAGCTTATACTAGTTTTAAAGATTTTTTCACTACAGATGCTTATAAACTACAAAAATATGTAGAAAATGCTAATAGAAAAAATCCAAATCGTAGAAGTGTTTTTGATAAAGAAATAATCAAGCTTGATGAAAGAGTAAATATTGTAAATTTAATTTTTTCAGGAGATATTTTTAAATTTATTCCACTACAAAATAGCACCAATAATCAATGGGTGGCGCCACGCGAAGCATATATAGGTTTAAAAGGCGAAGAAGGTAAAGAAGTAAGAAGCATTTTAGAAAATTATTTCAATGCAGTTAGTAATTCTATTGCACATAACAACTGGGATGAAGCAACTAAAAATTTAAATATTATCAAAAATTACCAAGAAAAATACGGCCATGAAATTATGCCAAGTGCTAAAAAAATTAATACAGAAATCTTTTTCAACAAAAGTCAAATTTTTGTAAATCTTGCTCCGCTTTATTTATGCGCTGGATTTTTACTTTTGATTATAGTTTTTGTTAAAATGCTTCTGCCAAAAATTCGCATTGATTTTATATTTAAATGTGTTTATGTGTTTAATATTGTGGCATTTTTCAT
This sequence comes from Campylobacter sp. IFREMER_LSEM_CL1846, assembly GCF_025772105.1. NCBI lineage: Bacteria > Pseudomonadati > Campylobacterota > Epsilonproteobacteria > Campylobacterales > Campylobacteraceae > Campylobacter > Campylobacter sp. IFREMER_LSEM_CL1846. The sequence goes on from NZ_JAKMRM010000017.1 coordinate 8,613, forward strand.
CCATACTCTAGGTTTGGCTTTGCGTTGGTATATAGCAGGTCGCGCTCCATGGAGTAATGCATATGAGAGCATGGTTTATATAGCTTGGGCTTTATCATTATCTGGAATTTTCTTTTCGAGAAAAAGTCCTATTGCACTTTCTTTAACCTCTATTTTAGCAGGAGTTACTTTAGGTGTAGCTCATCTTAGCCAAATGGATCCGCAAATTACCAATTTAGTTCCTGTGTTGCAATCTTATTGGCTAACAATACATGTTTCGGTTATTACTGCTAGCTATGGATTTTTAGGATTATGTGCATTATTAGGTATATTTGTACTTATTTTATTATGTATGCTAAAAATCAATGGCAAACATAATGAAAACATTTTAAGAAATATTACAGAAGCAACAAGAATCAACGAAATGGCTATGATTTTAGGACTTTGCTTACTTACAGTTGGAAATTTCTTAGGTGCTATATGGGCAAATGAAAGCTGGGGAAGATATTGGAGTTGGGACTCTAAAGAAACTTGGGCTTTAATTAGTATTTTAGTTTATGCAGCCATTTTGCACATTAGAATGGTACCAAAATGGGCAAATCAATACATTTTTTCAGTTTGCTCCATGTTTGCATATTGGGTAATTATCATGACTTATTTTGGTGTAAATTACTTTTTAACTGGTATGCATTCTTATGCAGCAGGAGATTCTGTGAAAATTCCTGATTATGTGTATTGGGGATTTTTATTTATGGTAGCATTAAGCTTAGCAAGTTATTTTAAAAGATCTTATGCAACAAAATTATAGGAAAGTTTTAAATGAATAATTCTCTTTTTATTTTTTTAGTTATAGCTTTAGTGATAATTATCATACTTGGAATTCTTTTGATATTATTTTTCATGCACAAAGAAAAACAACCAAGCAAATCAAATCCAGCTAAAACTCCAAAAATAAGCAATATAGAAGATTTTATATCTAAAGCAAATAATGCAAACAACTCTCAAGAAATTCAAGCCTTAATTTTGCAATTTTTAAATTCACAAAAACTAGGATCTAATCCAAAAGACAGCGCCACTAAAAGAAAACTTGATTTCATTAGTGCTATTTCAGCCAATGCTAATGCTACTCCTAAAAACATTTCATTTTTAAACAATGAGCTAAAAAAAAGATATAAAGCTTTGAAAAAAGAAATTGATGCTTATGAGCAAATAGGCCTAGCAAAAAGAAAAATGAGACAATCTTAAGGTTTTTTGATGAAAAATATTAGAAATTTCTCTATTATAGCTCATATTGATCATGGTAAAAGCACATTAGCTGATAGAATTATCAGCGAATGCGGAGCAATTAGCGATAGACAAATGAGCGCCCAAGTAATGGATACTATGGATATAGAAAAAGAGCGTGGTATAACTATAAAAGCTCAATCTGTGCGTTTAAATTATAAATTCAACAATGAAGAATATGTATTAAATTTAATAGACACTCCAGGCCATGTTGATTTTTCCTATGAAGTAAGTCGTTCTTTGGCAAGTTGCGAAGGGGCTTTACTTGTTGTTGATGCTTCTCAAGGAGTAGAGGCTCAAACTATAGCCAATGTTTATATAGCCTTAGAAAATGATCTTGAAATCATACCAGTGATTAATAAAATTGATCTTCCTTCGGCTGATATTGAAAAGGTTAAACACGAAATAGAGCATATTATAGGAATTGATTGCTCTAATGCAATTTGTGTTAGCGCAAAAACAGGTGTAGGTATAAAAGAACTCATAGAAACTATCATCACAAAAATTCCTGCGCCAAAAACTGATGATGAAGCACCTACTAAAGCTTTAATTTATGATTCTTGGTTTGATAATTATCTTGGAGCTTTGGCTTTAGTTAGAATTTATGAGGGAAATATTGCCAAAAATGATGAAGTTTTAGTTATGAGTACAGATAAAAAACATCTCGTGCAAGATCTTTTCTATCCTCATCCATTAAGCCCTATAAAAACTAAAAAATTAGAATCAGGTGAAGTGGGTGTTATCGTGCTTGGACTTAAAAATGTCGCCGATGTTCAAGTAGGTGACACCATAACACTAACTAAAAATAAAGCAAAAGAAGCCATTGGTGGTTTTGAAAAAGCCAAAGCTTTTGTTTTTGCAGGATTATATCCTATAGAAACGGATAAATTTGAAGATTTAAGAGATGCTTTAGATAAATTAAAACTTAATGATAGCTCTATCACCTACGAACCTGAAACTTCATTAGCTTTAGGGTTTGGTTTTAGAGTTGGTTTTTTAGGTCTTTTGCATATGGAGGTTATTAAAGAAAGACTTGAGCGTGAGTTTAACCTTGATTTAATTGCTACTGCTCCAACTGTTACTTATGAAATTTATCAAACCGATGGAGAAGTTTTAAAAATTCAAAATCCAAGCGAACTACCTCCGGTAAATAAAATCGATCATATAAAAGAACCTTATGTAAAAGCAACTATCATAACTCCAAGCGAATACCTAGGGAATTTAATCACTCTTTTAAATCGCAAACGCGGTATGCAAGTTAAGATGGATTATATCACTCCTGAGCGCGTTTTACTTGAGTATGATATACCTTTAAACGAAATCGTTATGGACTTTTACGATAAACTTAAATCACTTACCAAAGGCTATGCTAGTTTTGATTATGAGCCTATTGAATTTAGAGTGGGAGATCTTGTAAAACTTGATATTAAAGTAGCTGGTGAAAATGTCGATGCACTAAGCATCATAGTGCCAAATGAAAAAGCACTAAGCAAGGCTAGAGAGCTTGTAAAAGCGATGAAAGAAATCGTCCCAAGACAGCTTTTTGAAGTTGCTATCCAAGCAAGCATAGGAAATAAAATTATCGCAAGAGAAAATGTAAAATCCATGGGTAAAAATGTAACCGCAAAATGTTATGGTGGGGATATTACTAGAAAAAGAAAACTTCTTGAAAAACAAAAAGAAGGTAAAAAAAGAATGAAAGCTATTGGTAAGGTGCATTTACCTCAAGAAGCATTTTTAAGTGTTTTAAAAATAGACTAAATCCCTAGTTTATGTACTAGGGATATAAATTTATGCATTGATATCTAAAGAATTTCCACCCATTTCATTAATTTTTTGAGTTACTGTTTCAATAGCTTTATCAATTGTCTCATAGCTGATATCAGGAAGTTTGCCACCCCACATTTTTTCCGCTTGTGCAAATCCTGCTTTTAGACCCTCTAAACCTTTTTGAAGTTTTTCCATGTCTTCACCAGCCCCGTTAATAACAAAATCAGCCAATCTTTGAGATGTTTTTGCTACACCAAAATATCCATCTTCCCCAATAAGCTCTTTTGCTTCATCAGCATTTAAACTAAGTATATCTTTACCTTCATATCCTATAGCTTTAAAATCTACATTTGATAAAATAGCTGTTAAAGAATCCTTAGATTGAGCTCCTTGAAAAATCCCTGCCTGAGATAGACCATTGGATGAACTCATGCTAAATACTTGCTGCATAAAATTCATAGCATAAAGCTCGGTTATGCCTTTTCCTCCCATACTAGCAAGCTTACTAAGCTTATCCTCATCTATATCTTTTGTGCTATTAGCACTTTTAGTATTGGCATCTTCAAGTTTTGTATTCAAATTAGCCTTCCTATTGCTAACTTGCGACTCTACTGCCACGCGTGAATACGAATTTATTTGCATCCTTGCTCCTTTTTTTGTGGGTTTATAAAAATCGTCTAAAAAAAATTAAAATTTACATTAAGAAATTTATAATTACAGCTTAAATATAATGCCAAATATTTATTATATTTTTAAAATTTGGGTGATATAAATGTTTTTCAAAGATTTTTTCATTATCATTGTTGATCCATATTTTAAAGATATTATAGAAGGTATAGAATCTCTTTATTAAATTTATTTTATCTATAAAATTTTAAATAAAATAATTTTTAATAAGGAAAGCTATGTCAATACATAATTTTTACACTACATTAAATCCTACCAAACTATTTATAAAATGTGCTTTGCCAAACATAGCTAGCATGGCTTTTATTTATCTTTATGTGATTATTGATGGAATTTTTGTTGGAAGATATTTAGGTTCAGATGCGCTTGCTGCTATGAATTTAATGATGCCTTTTATCATGATAAGTTTTGCTCTAGCTGATATGATAGCCATAGGTTCATCAGTGCAAATAGCAATTAATCTAGGTAAAGGAAAAATTGAAAAAGCAAGAGCTATTTTTTCTTTTTGTATAGTTCTTATTTTTGCAATTTCTTGTTTAATGGGAATTTTAGGATTTTTTCTAGCAAAAACATTAAGTGTTTTTATGGGAGCTAATGAGAATATTCAAAGTTTATCTACTGAATATATGCAAATTTTTGCTACTTTTGCTCCCTTTATTATGCTAGCTTTTGCTATGGATAATTATCTTAGGATTTGTGGAAAAACTTTTTATAGCATGATAGTTAATATCATTACTGCTTTGAGCAATATTTTTCTTGATTGGCTTTTTATAGTGGTTTTTGATTGGGGACTTTTTTCAGCAGCTTTAGCAACTTGCATAGGTATGTTTTTAGGAAGCATTTTAGGGATATTACCTTTTGTTTTTAAAGATTTAACTTTAAAATTTAAAAAACCAATAATCAAGCTGCAAATACTAAAAAATATACTCTATAATGGCTCATCTGAATTTTTTTCTAATATTTCTAGCTCTTTTTATACCATCTTAGCTAATGCTTTCTTGCTTAAACTTTCTGGAAGTACAGCTGTTGCAGCATTTTCTGTGATTTTATATCTTAGTACTTTTGTTTTCATGCTAGTTTTGGCCATGTGTGATGCTATGCAACCTGCATTAAGTTATAATTATGGACACAAAAATATTGCAAGAATTCAAGCTATTTTTAAAAGAATGTTTTTTGCTTCTTGGGGTGTAAGCACAATAGTGTTTTTATTTGTTTATTTTTTCAATAACCTTATAGTAAGTGTTTTTAACAAAGATAACAACCAAGATTTTATCCATATAGCACAAAATGCCTTAATATTTTTTTCTTTTTCTTTTTTATTTTCTTGGTTTGGAAAACTCTGCGCTTCATTTTTCACAGCACTTGATAAACCCTTACTTTCTTTAGGAATTTCTATTTCCCAAAGTCTTATTTTCCCATTTTTATCCTTATTTATACTAACGCAATTTTTAGGAGTAAATGGAGTTTGGCTAGCCACTTTAGTGGGTGATATTTGTATGATTTTTATTGCCTCATTTTTATTATATAAAACTTTTAAAAATCTAAACTCTTAGCTAATTTTAAACAAGAGTTTAGATTTTGTTCTTTACATATATATAAATTTTTAAAATTACGAAGTTTTAAAGCTGTACTTTGACCTATAACTACAACTTTATCTTCTTTTTCTAATGCAAAAAATTTCAAAAATTGCTCCATGCTTGATGGAGCGCTAAAGATAAAAACACTTGGATGATGTATTTTTAACTCATCTTTTTTAGGCTCTATGGCTATATTTTCATAAACGATTAATTGTTTTAAAAGGATATTTTCTTTCAGTAAATACTCATCAAGACCTGAACTAATTTTCTTCGCTCTTAAATAAAGACATTTTTTATTTTTAAACTCAAATAAAAACTCACTAGCTAAATTTTTACCATAAGCCTTGCTAGGATATTTGACATTTTTAAAGCCAAGCTCTTTTGCAAAATCAGCACTTTTTTCTCCCACAGCATAAAGTTTAATATCAAAATCAATTTTGTTTTTACTTGACATTAATGCTTTTAATGCATTCTTGGAGCTAATGATTAAACAATCAAATTCCTTTAAATTAACTTCAAAATCAAGAAATTTAATTTCATTTAATCTTATAGTCTTAACACCATCAAATTCTTTATCCCCTATAAAATAAATCATTATTTTCCTATAAAAGTTTTATCAAAATTTGATCTTAAATTTAAAGTTGCTATATAAGGATCATTTGCTTGCATTATCGCTCTAACCACAGCTATACCTTGTATATTACAATCTTTAAGCAAATTTAAATTAATTTCATCTATCCCACCTATAGCCACAATAGGTAAAGAAGCTAAACTAGCAATTTCTTTTAATCCATCTATGCCAAGCACAACACAATCTTGCTTGCTAGGCGTAGCAAAAACAGCCCCCACTCCAAGATAAGTAGCACCTTGAGTATTAATAAGATCATTTTTATGATTGATCGTAAGCCCTATGATTTTTTCTTCGCCTAAAAGTTCCCTTGCTTTTTTTAAAGGCATATCCTTTTGTCCTATATGCACTCCATTTGCATTCACAGCCATGGCTATATCGATTCTATCATTTATCACAAAAGGTGTGTTGTATTTTTCACACAAAGCTTTAACTTTTAAAGCAAGATTATAAAATTCTAAAGTACTAAGATTTTTCTCTCTAAGTTGTAAAATATCAATCTTAGCTTTCAAAGAAGCTTCTAAAATATTTAAAAACTCGCTTTCGCTTTTTTCACCCTTGCTTGCGACAAGATAAATTTTAAATGATTTCATATTTGGCTCTTTTTTTAATTTCTTCATCATCTAAATTACTTAAAGCATCGATTAAATTCACTCTAAAACTACCACTTCCACTAGAAAGCTCTTGAGCGATTTCGCTAGCTATGCCAAAACTAAGCAAAGCATATAAACTAGCCTGAAATTTATCTTCTAACGCTCCTGCAAAAACTCCACACAAAGAAGCACACATACAACCTGCTCCAGTTATCTTAGTAGCCATGATTGAGCCATTATAAATTTTAGCAATATGCTCTTGATTTATAATATAATCAATTTTTCCAGTTATAGCCAAAACACGCTTGGTTTTATAAGAGTATTCTTTAGCTTTTTCTAAAAACTCATTATCGATTACAAAAGTACTATCAACCCCTCTTGCTTTACCATCTAAACCTATAACACTAGCCATTTCAGATGCATTTGCCTTAACAATACTAATACCTTTTAGATTAAGTAATTCAAAATTAATCCCATCTCTTGCCTTACTCACACCCAAAGCAACAGGATCAAAAATTATAGGTTTATTTAATAAAGTATATTCTTTAGTTGCTTTTAACATAGAATTTGCTATAAGTTGATTAATCGTACCTGTGTTTAATACTAAGGCTGAACTTATTCTAGCAAAATCAGCTTGCTCTTCATAAAAATCAGCCATAGCAGCACTTGCTCCCATTGCTATAGTTACATTTGCACAATCATTAGCTGTAACATAATTAGTAATATGATGAATCAAAGGATTTTTTTCTCTTACTGCTTTAATAATCATTTTTACTCCTTGTCATATTGAAAAAAATGATTAGTCGGACCACAACCTTTTCCAAGTGCTAAAGAATTTAATATAGCTCCATACACATAATCTTTAGCAAATTTTATAGCTTCATGTTTTTCTTTACCTAAGGCAAGATTACTAGCTATAGCTGAACTTAATGTACAACCTGTGCCGTGTGTATTTTTTGTATTAATTTTTTCTGCTTTAAAAATACTAAATTCCTTTCCATCGTAAAAAACATCATTGGTGTTATATTTACTATGTCCACCTTTAATCAAAACACTTTTTGCACCTTCTTTGTGAAGTTTTATAGCGGCTTTTTTCATATCCTCCTCATTAAGTATTTTAAAATCACACAAAAATTCAGCCTCGGGAATATTTGGAGTAAGTACATCAGCTAAAGATAAAATTTCATCTTTAAAAAACTGACAATTTTCTAAAGGCATTAAAGCATAGCCATTTTTTGCAAACATCACAGGATCAATCACTACATTTTTAGCTTTAAAACGCAATAAATTTTCTTTTACACAAATTATGATTTCCTTTGAACCTAACATTCCAATTTTCACAGCAGCTGGCTCTATGTCTTCATAAACTGCTAGCATTTGCTCATCTATTATCTTAGTGGGTATATCAAAGCAAGAAATCACTCTTGCAGTATTTTCAGCCACAACGCTTAAAACTACACTCATACCAAATAAATTATGAGCGCTAAAAGTTTTTAAATCAGCTTGTATGCCAGCTCCACCACTACAATCACTCCCAGCTATAGTTAAGATAGGAATTTTAGTTTTTGTTTTTGCTTGTATCATTTTTATCCTTTTTTTATAAAAAAGGAAAGTTTTTGCAAGAATTCAAAGTTTGCATTACCAAACTTCTCAAGGGTCGAAGTTATACTTCCTCTCAGCAAAAGCTCCCCATTAATGAAAAATTATATCTTAGTTTTAATTAATCTTTAAAAATATTTTGAAATACTGCTATAATTTTGAAAAAACTACACAAAAATAAAAGGAAAAATATGACTAAAATTATTTTTGTTTGTTTAGGTAATATTTGTCGTTCTCCCATGGCCGAATTTATTATGAAAGATCTTTTAATAAAAGCAAATTTAAATAATGAATTTATTATTTCTAGCGCAGGTACTTCAGGTTACCACGATGGGGAGGATATGCATTATAAAACTAAAGCTTTATTAGATAACAAAAATATAAATTCTAAGCCATTTTGCAGTAAAAAACTAAATTTAAAAATGTGCGAGGATAATGATTTAATTATCGTAATGGATAATTCTAATTATAATGATATAGTTAAAAATTTTCCAAATGCAAAACATAAAATTCATAAAATCACTTCTTTTGCCTTAGAATTAGGATATGACGAAGTGCCTGATCCTTGGTATAGCGGGAATTTTGATGAGACTTACACTATACTTTCAAAAGCATGTTTTGGGCTCTTAAATACTCTTTATAAAAATTTATCGTTTAAATAATATTTGTTTCTTTTTTAATTTTTAATGATATAATAAACTCATTTAAAATTCACCATAACATCAAAGGAGTTTAATTAATGAAAAGTATCAAATTAAAAATTTCATTAATAGCAAACATTATAGCTATAGTATGTCTTATAATACTTGGCGTTGTTAGTTTTATTTTTACAAAAAAAGCCTTAAATTATGAGGTAGTAAAAGCTGAAACTAATTATGTAAGAACTGCAGAAAAATCAATGAGAGATTTCAAAAAGCTCAATGTGCATTCTTTGGAAAAACTTTCTCAAGCCATCTTAAAGCTTCCATATAGCGAACTTAACACTCAAGAAAAACTTATGGATAATACAGGTAATTTACTAAAAACAGTTAGAGATATGAATAGTTATTTAGCTGTTTATATAGCTCAGCCAAGCGGTGAGTTAATAGTAAGTGATCCAGATAGCGATAGCAAAGGCTTAGATTATGGAATTTACGGAAAAGCAGATAATTACGATGCTACTACAAGAGAATTTTATATAGAAGCTAGAAAGAAAAATGGCTTATACATTACCGCATCTTATATTGATGCAACAACTGGTTTACCATGTTTTACCTACTCTATGCCATTAATCAAAGATGGTAAATTTATAGGTATACTAGCTATTGATGTTTTGGTAAAAGATCTACAAAACGAATTTAGCGAACTACCAGGAAGAACCTTTGTATTTGACCAAGCTTATACTGTATTTGCCTCAACTGACAAATCATTAGTTAGCGATAAGCAAAATCCAGATATTATAACAGTTGCTAAAGCTTATGAAAAAGCTGGTGATTATAATATTTTCAGCTATACCACACAAAATGGTAACAATAGATTTGGTATTTGTGTTAATGTTGATGGTTATACAACTTGTGCGGGCGAAAATATAGAAGTTATTGAAGCTCCTGCTTTAAAAATAGCTTATATTCAAACTACTATTGTTATTTTTACAAGTATAGCTAGTATCATTTTACTCTACTTCATCATCTCTTATTATCTATCCCCTTTACAAGCAATCCAAAAAGGTATCAATTCTTTCTTTGACTTCATCAATCATAAAACAAAAGATTCTGCTATGATAGATGTTAAGACTAATGATGAATTTGGAGTTATT
>NZ_JAKMRM010000018.1:0-18426 GCF_025772105.1 Campylobacter sp. IFREMER_LSEM_CL1846
TCCATCAAACGATTAATATCAGCTTGAAGCATATTTCTTGTTTTGGTAGTTTGTCCATCTTGTGCTGCTTGAGTAGCTTTTACTTTGATAGTATCTAAGATTTTAAGCTGCTCATCCATAGCCTTATCAGCTGTTTGTAAAATACCTAAAGCATCATTACCATTGCTTATAGCTTGACCTAAAGTGTTAGCTTGTGATCTTAAGCTATCTGCTATAGCCATACCTGAAGCATCATCTGCTGCAGAGTTGATTCTAAGACCTGAGCTTAATCTGCTTAGAGAGCTATCTAATGCTCTTGAGTTTAAATTTGCGTTGTTTTGAGCATTTAAAGATGCCACATTAGTATTTATACGAAATCCCATTTTAAATCCTTTTAAATAAATTCAACCGCTTCCATGCAGTTGTTTAAGCTATATCGAAAAAATGATAAAAAAATTTATACTTTTAAGATATTTTTATATTCATTTATAGAATTTTCTATACTTGCTAGACTTAACGCTGCAATTTCTAAAAATATTTTTAAAAAATCTACATAACTTGATAAAGCATTTTGAGGTTCTTGATACAAACTCACATTAAAAAAAGCTCTATAATAAAACAATGGTTTGTACATAAAACTTTGTAAAATTTTTGCATTATCTAATAAATCATTAAAATCAAAAATAAATTCTGATACTTGCTCATTAAAAACTGCGTTTTGATTTTGCAAAATTACTAAAAGATCTTTTGCTTTTTGATGCAAAGCATTTAACTCTAAATAATCTTTTTGTAAAATTTCCAAAGATTTTTTTAATAATTTTTCTTGTCTATTGATACTTAAAGTATTTGGAAATATATAATCTTGTTTTTTTCCTTTATATAACGCTAAAACCTTTTCAAAAGGTATCTCTATGGTATAATCTATAAAAGCTCCACCTTCTGTGGCATTGTAAAATTTAACATCAGGATGAGATAAAAATAAAACTTCCAATCTTTTTCTAAATTCATCCCAGCCTATATTTGTTTGAATAAACCCTTTCTTTCCATAAGACAAAACATTTAATTTAGTAGCATCGTGTTGAGCTTTTTCCTCATCACGAAAAGTAAAGTTAGCTGCATCTGCGTGAGATTTTCCACTATCACTAAAAGCCAAATCTTGTCCTATCATGATTACATTAGTAAATCCCAAAGCTATAGCAAAATTATAAGCAAAATGAGCCACATTAATACCAATATCTAAATAACCAAAATCATTTAAATTAAATTTTTGTTGATAATCTAAATTTTTTAAAATAAAAATTTTTGGATTTTTATTTTCTAAAATTTGCATTAAAGCTTTATCTACAGCAGCATTTATAATATAAATGGGTTCTTTTTTGCTTTGTGGTAAATTTTCATAAAAACTTGCACATTCTTCGTAAATATCCATAGAAAAAACAAAATCAGGATAAATTTCATTCTTAAGTAAAGTTTTATAAGTAGCATCTAAAGCAAATATCACATAATCATCTTGACAAGTTTTTAAAAGCTTAAGTTGTTTATTTAAAGAAGGGCCTGCACACGCCACAATAACACTTTTATTTCTTCCTTTATTTTCATAAATAAATCTTTGAAAAGGAGTATTTTTTAAGACTAAAGGTATGTTAGATAAAAATTGTTTATAAATTTTAGCATCCATAGTAAAACTTGTATCAACATTTCCCACCACTCTTTTTATCACATCTAAGCACTTTTGATACACAAAATCAAACATGGGGCTATTGTTATAAAATTCACTATAAGGTAAAAGTTTAAAAAGCCCTAAATACTCAAAACAATCTTTTTGTGAAAAAAGCAAAACAAGATACTCTTCTAATCTTTTCTCTTCTACATCACAAAGATATATTTTTCCGCTTGAAAGCTCTTGACTTAAATCCATCTTACTTAAAACATTAGCAAAAAATTCTGATTTATCAAAAATAAAAATATGTTTATTAATAAGTTTTTTCAAAAAAAGCCCATCTCCTATACCGCAAAAAAATATATTAGGTTTTATTAAATCATCTTTTGAGGGCACAAAGGGTGTTTGACTTGGAAAGATGTCGATAAATTCTTCTTTTAAAGATAGAATTTTTTCTTGTAATGGTTTATTGGTAAATTCTAAAGCTTGTAAGTTTTTTTGCAAAAACATTTTATATCCTATGAAATTAAATTATAAAAAATTATATCATTAATTGCATTTTATTTAAAAATCCATCTAAGCAAAAAATTTAACTTTTTTTTATACACTTTTACTAATTTTAATCCTTATAAGGAAAATAATGAAAAATTTAATCATAGTAGAATCACCTGCTAAAGCTAAAACCATAGGTAATTTTCTAGGTAAAGACTATGAAGTAATAGCTTCTAAAGGTCACATTAGAGATTTACCTAAAACTAGCTTTGGTATAAAAATAGAAGATGAAAATTTTAAACCAGAATATAGAATTTCAAATGATCATTCAAGTTTAGTAAAAGAACTCAAAGAAAAGGCTAAAAAAGCTAAAACCATCTACCTTGCAACCGATGAGGATCGTGAGGGTGAAGCCATAGCTTATCATATAGCTAAGGCTATTAATAAAGATGAAAATTCCCTGCCACGCATAGTTTTTCATGAGATTACTAAAAGCTCTATAGAAAATGCTTTAAAAAACCCAAGATCTTTAAATGTAAATAGCGTCAATGCTCAACAAACTAGACGCTTACTTGATCGCATAGTAGGCTATAAATTAAGTCCTTTACTAAATCAAAAAATCCAAAAAGGCTTAAGTGCAGGGCGTGTGCAAAGTGCGGCTTTAAAAATCATCGTCGATAAGGAAAGAGAAATAAAAGCTTTTATTCCTTTAAAATACTTTAGTATAGATATGATTTTTGAAAAAGACTTGCAAGCTGAATTAGTCGAATTTCAAAATCAAAAGATAGAAAAACTAAGTCTAACTAACGAAGATAGAGCCAAACTCATCTTTGAAGCTTGTAAAAATGCTAACTTTAAAATAAAAGATATAGAAAGTAAAGATAGAAAAATAGCTCCACAAGCACCTTTTATGACTTCAACCCTGCAACAAAGTGCGAGCAATCGCCTAGGTTTTAACCCTAAAAAAACCATGATGATTGCTCAAAAACTTTACGAGGGTGTAAAAACCCATCAAGGTATTATGGGTGTGATCACTTATATGAGAACTGACAGCTTAAACATCGCAAAAGAAGCTTTAGAAGAAGTAAGAAAACTCATCAAAAATGATTTTGGCAAAGAATACCTACCAAACAAAGCAAATATTTATACCACTAAAAGCAAAGGCGCTCAAGAAGCACATGAAGCTATAAGACCGACTAATCTTAGCTTTACGCCAAAACTTGCAAGTGAATTTTTAGAAAAAGATGAAGCAAGATTATATACTTTAATATATAATCGCTTTTTAGCTTCACAAATGAATCCTGCTATATCTCAAACTCAAAATGTCTATGCAAAATCAAATGAAGCAAGTTTTAAAATAAGCGGTAGAAAAATTTTATTTGATGGGCATTATAAAGTATATGGAGATATGGATAAAGATAAAATTTTACCTAATTTAAAACTAGAAGATATACTAAATATACAAAATATAGAATTAAGCTCACATTTTACCGAGCCACCTTCAAGATACTCTGAAGCTGGGCTTGTTAAAAAGTTAGAAAATCTTGGCATAGGACGCCCTTCAACTTATGCTCCAACCATCTCTTTACTTAGTGCAAGAGAATATGTGCGTATAGATAAAAAGCAAATCATACCCAATGAAATAGCCTTTGTTGTAACAGAGGTTTTAGAACAAAACTTTAGTGATATAGTAGATAGTGATTTTACTTCTAAAATGGAAGATAAACTTGATATCATTGCAGAAGGCAAAATGGACTGGCAAGAAGTTTTAAGAGAGTTTTATTTTCCTTTTATGAGAAAAATTGATGAAGGTAAAAAAAATATAAAAAGCCAAAAAACTTTCACAAAGCTAGATGAAACCTGCCCTGATTGTGGTGGAGAGCTTGCTATAAGAAAAGGAAGATATGGAGAATTTATAGCTTGTTTAAATTTTCCAAAATGTAAATACTCAAGAAATTTAAAACAAGAAACACAAAACGAAGAAAAAAGTGAGAAAAAACTCAATACCATAGGCGTGAAATGCCCAAGCTGTCAAGAAGGCGAGATCGTGGAGCGTTTTTCTAAGCGTGGTAAATTTTATGGATGTAGTGCTTATCCAAAATGCAACTATATAAGCAAATACAAACCAAGTGAAGAAAAATGTAGCAAATGTGGCGAAACTTTGATTATCAAAGAGCTTAAAAAAGGCACATTTTTAGAGTGCTTAAAATGCAAAATCAAAAAGGAAATTTAATGCAAATTATGCTTTGTGCTATATCTAATATAGCAAGTGGAGGGTGCGGGGAAGATTGTAAATACTGCACTCAAAGCGCTCATGTAAAAACTAATATCAACAAATACAAAAGAAAAGATATAGATCAAATTGTTTTAGAAGCTAAAATAGCTAAGAAAAACGAGGCTTTAGGTTTTTGTTTAGTTACAGCAGGTGCTGGACTTGATGATGAAAAACTTGAGTATGTGTGCAAAGTAGCTCATGCGGTGCAAAAAGAAGTAGAAGGACTTTTACTCATAGCTTGCAATGGCATAGCAAATTTAGAACAACTCAAAGAATTAAAAAAAGCAGGAATTTTTTCTTATAATCATAATCTAGAAACTTCTAAAGAATTTTTTCCAAACATATGCTCTACGCATACTTGGGAGCAAAGATTTCAAACTAATCTTTATGCTAAAGAAGCAGGTTTAATGCTTTGCTGTGGCGGAATTTATGGTCTTGGAGAAAGTGAAGCTGATAGAAAAAGTTTTAGAACAAGTTTAAAAGAGCTTGATCCTTTTTCCTCACCTATTAATTTTTTCATACCAAATGAAAATTTAAAGCTCAAGCAAAACTTATTAAATGCTGATGAGGCGTTAAATATCATCAAAGATACTAAAAAAGACTTACCAAATGCACATATCATGGTAGCAGGTGGTAGAGAAGTAGTGCTAAAAGAAAGACAATATGAAATTTTTGACGCAGGAGCTAGTGCTATAGTAGTAGGTGATTATCTTACAACTAAAGGCGAAGAACCTAGCAAAGACATACAAAAACTAAAACAAATGGGATTTAGCTTTGCTAGCTCATGCCATTGATGCTCAAGCTGCTACGGATTTAAAAATTTTATTAGTCGTAGCAGGATGTTTGCTTACATCACCTTATATTGCTAAATTTTTAAAACTCCCACTTTCAGCTACTGAAATTATGCTTGGCTCTTTTATAGGATTTTTAGGTTTTATAGGAGAAAGTGAGAATTTTAAGCTTTTGGCTAATGCAGGATTTTACTATCTTATGTTTATAGCAGGGATGGAAATCAATCTTAAAACCTTTTTAAAAACCGAAAGAAGCTTACTTAATAAAGCTTTTATTTACATCATACTTTTATATGTTTTTAGCGTTTTAGCGGTTGAAAGTATAGATATTTCTTATATTTTTGTCATTATCATACCTGTTATGAGTGTGGGTTTGCTCTCAACGCTTTATAGAGACTTTGGGAAAAATTGCGAGTGGTTAAATGTATCCATGGTGGTAGCCACTTTAGCTGAAGTTGTGAGCATAGTTTTACTTACCATAGCTGCAGCATTTTTGGGAAAAGGTGCTGATCTTTTCTCACTTACTCAAAATTTATTATACCTAGTGGGATTTTTAGCACTTTGTATTTTTGGATTTAAATTTTTAGAAGTGCTTTTTTGGTGGTATCCACAACTTAAAACTATACTCATGCCTTGGCAAGATCAAAATGAAAAAGATATAAGATTTTGCATGGCAATTTTCATAGCCATAGTTGCAATTATGATTTATTTTAAACTTGAAGTTGCACTTGGAGCTTTTATAGCGGGTTCATTTATAGCTACTTTTTTTGATCATAAAAAAGACTTAGAGCATAAACTTTCTAGTTTTGGTTATGGCTTTTTAATCCCTATATTTTTCATTTATATAGGTTCAAGCTTTAAACTCCAAATGCTTTTAAATCCTCAAGTTTTAATCATAGCTTTTTCACTAACTATCTTTATGATAGGACTAAGAATACTTTGCGCTATGACTTTTGTAAAAATACTTGGTTTAAAAAATACCTTTTTATTTGGCTTAAGCCATTCTATGCCACTAACCTTACTTATCGCAGTAGCTACGCTTTCTTATCAAACTAATATTATCACTCAAGATATATACTCAGGATTAGTGCTTACTGCTTTACTTGAAGCAATTTTAGCTATTAGCTTAATAAAATTTATCAATAATCTTAGTAGAAAATAACTCTACTAAGTATTTATTTTCACTTGCTATAATTTTCTTATGAAAAATTTAGACACACTTTTAGAATTAGCCTTAAAAGCAGGCAAGGAAGCCTCTAAGGTATTGCTTAAATATAAAGACAAAAATACCTTATGGCTTAAAGATGATGATTCCCCAGTAGGTTTAGCTGATATAAAATCTAATGAAGCTATTAGTGAAATTTTAGCTTCAAGCGATATAGCTATATGCTCTGAAGAAAATATACTTTCTTATGAAGAAAGAAAAAATTTAGAGTATTTTTGGCTAATAGATCCTCTTGATGGCACTAAATCTTATGCTAAAAAAGATAAAGAATATTGTGTTTTAATCGCATTAATCCATAAAAACACTCCTGTGCTTTCGCTTATAGGCGATGTGGAAAATAATGCATTTTATTATGCACATACCCATACTAAAGTTTATAAAAATAATGAAATTTTAAATCTTAGTCTAGAGCAATACGAAAAGGTTAAAAATATAGCCCTTTACTCTAAAAATCATGATAATAATGAAGATTTTTTTATTCAAAATCATCTTGAAGGCATTAAGGTTTCATCTGCTTTAAAGTTTGTATATTTACTTGAAGCAAAAGCTGGAATTTACCCGCGTTTTGGCGGCCCAAAAGCTTGGGATATAGCCGCAGGAGATTTTTTAGTCAAACAAAATGGTGGAATTTTATACGATTTTGACAAAAAGGCCTTAAACTACAATAGTCCTGATTTTAAACTTCCAAGTTTTATAGCTTTTGCTAAGAATGAATTTAAATTAAAAGGTTTTTAGTGAGATTTTTTTTGGTGTTTTTGTGTTTTTTAAGTGCTATTTATGCTAATTCTTTTGCAAATAAAAAAATCATCAAATTACAAAATAATGATAATTTTAATATCATCAATCTTGATCAAGATATAAATTATGATAAACTCTCACACATTAGCACCTTAGCTTTAGTGCCAAGCTATGAAAAAGAATATAATTTTTATTTTTCAAATTTAAAAATCGATGCTAAAAGCATGGCAAAAGACACACTAAAAGCATTAAGTGCTATTTTAAATGAGCAAAATAATTTTGCCTTACTTAGTCAAAAAGAAAATCAAACTTATATCAATAGTCAAAATATCTTACAAACAAATAAAAATTTCATCAATGCAAGTGAGTTTTTAGAATTTAATCGTTTCAAAAAGACTGATTTTATTATTTTACTAGATTTAAAAAGTATTCAAGCAAGCCAACAAAATTTCTTGCTTTTTTCAAATTTTGAAGTCAAAGCCGACATAGAATACAAACTTTTTAATGCCAAAACAAAAAAACTAAAAGATCATAAAATCCTTACTATCAATACTCAATTTAGCACAAATGATAAAAATAAATCTTATCAAGAATTAGTCCATGAAATAGCTACAATTGTTTATGAAGATATTAAAAATACTATATAATTACCACTTCTTCTTCTAAAACAATCCCAAATTCTTCAAAAACTCTTTTTTTAGCAAGCTCTATCAAAAATAAAGCATCATCAAAACTAGCATATTTTTTATTGATTAAAAAATTTGCATGTTCATTGCTAAACATCGCATCATTTTTGCTAAAACCTTTAAGATTAACTGCTTCTATCAACCTTCCTGCATGATCGTTTTTGGGATTTTTAAAAATAGAGCCAAAGCTAGCACCTTTTGGTTGATTTTTTCTTGCATTTTTTAAAAGCTCATCTTTAACTGGGTCAAATCCATATTCTAAAAAAAACTTCGCGCTAAACATCACTTCTTTAATAGGATTAAACCTATAAGCAAAAGCAATATTTTGTTTTAAAATTTCTTGATTAAAAGTGCAAATACTAATTAAATTTTTGCTAATATCCTCATCTTTTAATCCTGCATTCATTTTTAAAATACCGCCCAAAGTCCCTGGGATATTTTTTAAAAACTCAAAGCCTTTTAGGTTATTTTCTTTAGCAAAATGATACATTTTAAAAGATTTCACACTAGAGCCTATCTCTAAAAACATGCCTTTTTCATTTTGCTCTAAAATTTTAATATAATCAAAACTTTTCCCTAAAATTCCAAGTTTTTTGGGTTTTGGAGAGATTAAAAGATTATTTGCCCCACCTATTAAAAAACCATCAAATTCGCAAGGCTCTTCAAGTGTTTGCACTTCAAAGCTCTCACCTATACGCACAGAAGAATACTTAGAAAAATCAATAATCATCTAATAAAGCTTGGAATTTGATTTAAAATATTAGTTGTAAAATCAATCATAGAACTTATCATCCAAGGCATTAAAAATACTATTACCACAACAACAAGTAAAATTTTTGGCACAAAAGAAAGCGTGGCTTCGTTAATTTGCGTTACAGCTTGAAAAATACTTATAATAAGCCCTGCAATAAGCCCTGCTAAAAGCATAGGTAAAGAAAGCATAAGTGTGATTTTAAAAGTTTGTACACCCAAGGCTACTAAAGTACTTTCCATATTTACTCCTTAAAAATTTAAATTCTATCAAGAATTTCTAAATTCTTCATACTCACTAGGGATAAGATAATCTTTACTTTTTATTAACTTCTCATAAAATCCATGATTATATCCAAGCTCAAAAAGCTTATCTATGGCATTGTATTGTTTATCATTCATATTAATAGAGTTTTTATTTGCATATAAATTTAAATACACATCAAGTTTTTGTGCATCAACGCGTATTAAATTACGCTCTAAAAGCATGGAGGCTAAAATTTTTCTATTATGATCGGCTACTTCTACTGCTTTAATCAAATCTTTTTCAACCGCTATTGCATCACTAAGCGGTAAAGATCTTCTAAGGGTCATACCACCTAAAGGTAAAGGTAAATCATTTTTTGCTAATTCTTGCCAAATATCCCAAAGTTCAGCCTCAACACACAAACTAGAATCAAATTCTAAAATGCTCTCATGTATAAGCACTCCCGCATCAACTTCATCTTCTAAAACAGCCTTTTCAATCTCTAAAAAATTCTTATAAATTATTCTAGCTTGTGGATATTTTATGCGAAAGATTAAAGCATTAGTAGTGTGTGCTCCACTTAAAGCAACTTTAAAATTTGGCTTTAATTTTTTATTCTTTTTCTTAATAAGCTTTGGCCCATAACCCTCACCAAAACTCACAGCAGTTTTTAATAAAACATATTCACTAGCTATTAAAGGATAAAGTGCAAAAGATATCGCACTAACATCGTATATATTTTCCAATGCAAGCTCATTTAAAGTTTGTATATCCAAGGCTGTATTTTCATACTCATAAGCATTTCCAACCCAACCAAATTTAATCGCCATATACATAAAAATATCATCAGCATCAGGAGAGTGTGCTACGCTAATTTTTTTATTCATTTTTTTCCTTAAAAATCTAAAAAAGTATTTTAGCAAAATTCAAAATAAAAACTTATATTAAATTTCTTTTTGATACAATTTTAAACATATTATAAAAGGATTAACAAGCATGGATGATAATAAAAGAAAATCACTTGATGCAGCCTTAAAAAGTCTTGATAAAACCTTTGGAAAAGGCACCATATTAAGACTTGGCGATAAAGAAGTTGAAAAAATTGATTCTATTCCTACAGGTTCTGTTGGACTTGATTTAGCTTTAGGAATTGGTGGGGTTCCAAAAGGAAGAATTATAGAAATTTATGGACCTGAAAGTTCAGGTAAAACTACACTTACCTTACACATCATAGCAGAATGTCAAAAAAAAGGTGGAGTTTGTGCGTTTATTGATGCTGAACACGCTCTTGATGTAAGATATGCAAAAAATTTAGGCGTTGATACAGAAAATCTTTACATCTCTCAACCAGATTTTGGAGAACAAGCCTTAGAAATTGTTGAAACTATAGCAAGAAGTGGAGCCATTGATCTAATAGTGGTAGATAGCGTTGCTGCACTTACTCCAAAAGCAGAAATTGAAGGTGATATGGGAGATCAACATGTAGGTCTTCAAGCAAGATTAATGAGCCAAGCTTTAAGAAAATTAACCGGTATCGTTCATAAAATGAACACTACTGTAATTTTCATCAATCAAATTCGTATGAAAATAGGCATGATGGGCTATGGCACTCCTGAAACAACTACCGGCGGAAATGCTTTAAAATTTTATGCTTCAGTGCGTTTAGATGTAAGAAAAACAGCCACCTTAAAACAAAATGATGAGCCTATTGGAAACCGTGTTAAAGTAAAAGTGGCTAAAAACAAAGTAGCCCCTCCTTTTAAACAAGCTGAATTTGATGTGATGTTTGGTGAGGGTGTAAGTCGTGAAGGCGAGCTAATAGATTATGGTGTAAAACTTGATATTATTGATAAAAGTGGTGCATGGTTTTCTTACAAGGCTTCTAAACTTGGTCAAGGTAGAGAAAATGCTAAAGCCTTTTTAAAAGAAAATCCAGCTATTGCAGATGAAATTACTCAAGCTATACAAAACTCAATCGGTATAGATAGTATGATTTTGGGCGCAAAAGAAGACGATGAAGGAGAAGAATAATGTTGATTATTGAAGATTTAAGAGCTTTTGAAGTTTTAGATAGTAGAGGCAATCCTACCATTAAAGCTGAAATCATGCTAAGCGATGGCAGTGTGGGTAGTGCTATCGTTCCAAGTGGTGCAAGCACAGGAAAAAAAGAAGCTTTAGAATTAAGAGACAATGATGAGAGATTTGGCGGAAAAGGTGTTTTAAAAGCTATTGAAAACATCAATGGCACCATAGCTGAAAACATTATAGGGCTTGATGCGTTTAATCAAACTCAGCTAGATAATACTCTTTTAGAACTTGATGGGACAAAAAATTATTCCAACCTAGGAGCAAATGCAACTTTAGGAATTTCTATGGCAACAGCGCGCGCTGCTGCTAATGCACTAGGCGTACCTTTATATCGTTACTTAGGTGGAGCAAATGCAAGTGTATTACCTGTGCCAATGTGCAATATCATCAACGGCGGTGCGCACGCAAACAATAGTGTAGATTTTCAAGAATTTATGATTATGCCTTTTGGTTTTTCAAGCTTTAAAGAAGGGCTAAGATCAGTTTGTGAAATTTATGCAGTATTAAAAAAAGAATTAGCTAATCTAGGTCACTCTACTGCCTTAGGCGACGAGGGTGGTTTTGCACCAAATTTAGCAAATAATACAGAACCTCTTGATCTTTTAATGACTTGTATTAAAAAAGCAGGCTATGAAAATAAAATCAAACTAGCACTAGATGTAGCAAGTAGTGAGCTTTATAAAGATGGTAAATACCATTTAGAAGGTAAAGTTTTCTCAAGTGAAGACTTGATTACTCGCTATGAAGAATTATGTGCTAAATATCCTATTTTTAGCATTGAAGATGGTTTGGCTGAAGATGATTATGAAGGTTGGATTAAACTCACTCAAAAGCTTGGCAATAAAATTCAACTTGTGGGTGATGATTTGTTTGTAACTAATGAAGATATTTTAAGAGAAGGTATCATGAAAAATATGGCAAATGCTGTATTGATTAAGCCTAATCAAATCGGAACAATCACTCAAACTATGAGAACAGTAAGACTAGCTCATAGAAATAATTATAGATGTATTATGAGTCATAGAAGCGGGGAAAGCGAAGATGCTTTTATAGCTGATTTTGCAGTAGCGCTTAATACAGGACAAATCAAAACAGGAGCTCTAGCAAGAGGTGAAAGAACAGCTAAATATAATCGTTTGTTAGAAATCGAACTTGATAATGATGAGTATTTAGGAGATAAGCTCTGAGTGATTTATTAAAAGAGTATGATGAGCATTCTAAAAAGAAAGAGGCTCGTCATCATCTAATAAAAACTATTGCATTATCATTTGTAGCTATTATTGTTGCTATGTATTTTGGTAATATGTTTTTTGGCAAATCCTCTTTAGATGTTTTATTATCGCTTAAAGAGGAGCAAAAAATTTTAGAGAAAAACATAATAACCTTAAAAGCTAAAAATGCCCAAGCTCAAAAAGAATACTTACAGCTTTTAAGACTTAAAGGAGAAAATTCGCATGAGAATTAAATTTTTTTTACTATTTTTATTATCCTGTGTATTTTTAAATGCAAAAGATAATCCTTTTGACAATAACTCAGAACAACAAAACACCGAATTTGTAAAACTTAGTCCTTTTCAAAGACAGGATTTTACTTTTAATTCTGATGCAAGAATTTTAAAAAATATTACCATTACCTACATTAATCTTGATGGCTCTGAAGAGCAAACTACTCTAGATATATACAAAAGTATCAATTGGCATGATACTTACTCATTTATAAAAGCCAAAAGTCCAAATGCCACACCTATACTTGATGTTTCTGTTACTGTGCCACAAGAACAAGGGGTAAAAAACACTAAAACAGAAGAAAACAATACCACTTTAAACATTGAAACACCAATTTTTAGTGGAAATATTTATAATTTTATTTCTATTAGCTTTTATAACAATAAGATTAATATCAAAACCGAAGATAGAATGCTAAGACATTTATCTATAGGAGATCCAACTAAAATCATTATAGATTTTGCTAAAAAGCAAAATTTCAATACAAAAACTTTACAAGTTAATACTGCTCATGTTAGAAAAGTTGTATTTGGATCACATAAAGGATATTATCGTTTAGTAATTTATCTTGATGGAAAATATAGTTATAAATACTCTCAAGGTGAAAATTTACATACCTTTAACTATCGCTAAGAGTTTTTAAAAACTCTTAAGCAAATCTGTGATCATAAATAATCATTTGAAATCTTTGAGCTATCATTTTAGCTCTTTCTATAATAATACTTCTTGGTTCATCTTCAAAAACTTCTTGCAAACTCTCATCAAACAGATTAAGCCAAACATCAAAAAATTCTCTTGGAAACGAAGGTAGTTCATGATGAGCTCTCAAAGGAGAACCGCTATAACTTGGATCACCTAAAAACATCCCTGCCCAAAAACTTGCTATTTTTTCTTTGTGTTTTTTCCAACTCTCATCATCTATACCAATTTTTTCATTAAAAATAGGCCCTAAATCCTTGTCTATTCTAACTTTTGCATAAAAAACATCCATAAGTTTTTTTATACCATCATGATTAATAGTATCAAATTTCATGTTTTTCCTTCAAAATAATTTTGGCTTATTGTATTGAATTTATAAAGCAAAAATATAAACAAAAGTCAATTTTTAGTATAATCATAAAAACAAATTTAAAGAAAAAATATGACTTATACTATTTTACCACCCAATCAATTCTTGGATAATTATATTTTAAATATACAATTACACCAATTAGCAAATATTTCCAAAAATGCTTATAAATTTTGGAAAAATGTTCAGGCAGCACGCTATCAAGGCACAAGAGTGGTATTTTTACATAAAAAAAGTATTTTACAAAAACACCAACATCTTATACAAAAATGTGAAAATCTAAGTGGCTTTGTATTAGCAAGTGCCTTTTGCTCATTTACTACTTTAGCTCCATCACATTTGGTAGAAAAAAACAATTCTCAAATTTATAAAATCTTAGATATAAAAGAAGTTTGTGGGGTTAAATTTGTAAATTTAAAGGCATTTTACGATTTTTTAAATTTAGATTATAGTTATAATATTTATATCGAAAAATGCCATTTTTTCAGTCCTACTCCTTTGGAAAAACGCATTAAAATCACTGAGAGTATGTGCGTTGGGTATTACTAAGATATTTAAATATCAAAGCACAAGCAAGCGAAATTATAGCCATAGCAAACATATAAAATCCTAAAGAAAAACGAGCAATATTTTCTAAATTTCCCAAAGCAATAGTGTGTAAAAATAAAGCAAGTTGCGGAGTAAACCCACCAGCTATTGCATAAGCTATATTATAAGAAAAACTAAGCCCTGAAAATTTAACCTTAGCATCAAATACCTCACTCATCATCAAAGGACAAAAATTCATCACTCCAGTAAAAAAGCAAGCACTTAAATAGTACACACTCACTAAATTAAAATCAGGTGTTTTAGTATAAAGAGCGTTAAAATAAAATAAACAAGTTAAGAAAAATCCTAGCGAAAAAATCATACAAGCTTTTACTATACCTATTTTATCAGCCAAAATTCCACTTAATATACAACCAATTACAAGCAAAACTATACCAAACATTTGTATGTAAGTTTGAACGCTTGCATCAATATTTAACATTTTTGCCATAAAAGAAGGTATAGTTAAAATCATCACAACAATACAAGCCGTCAAAACCCAAGTTATCAACATAGAAAGTACAACGCCCAGCTTAGCTTTTCTAAATACTTCTTTTAAAGGGAATTTTTCTAAAGCCTTATCTTTTTTCATTTGTTCAAAAACAGGTGTTTCTTGTAAAAATTTACGCAAATAAGCAGAAATAATCCCAAAAATTCCTCCTAAGAAAAATGGAATTCTCCAGGCCCATTCATAAAGTTCTTCTTGTGTAAAAAGCTTATTCATCATTAAAAATACAAAACTTCCAAGCAAAATTCCACCTACTACAGAAGCTGTTAAAAATCCAAGATAAGTGCGTTTTTGTCCATTTGGAGCATGCTCAAAAACAAAAACCCAAGCACCAGGTAATTCCCCACCTATAGCTATACCTTGACAAATCCTTACAAATATTAAAAATACTATACATAAATATCCTATGCTTTCATAAGTAGGTATAAAAGCAAGCATAAAAGTTGGCACAACCATCAGTAAAATACTAAGCATAAACATTTTTTTACGACCAAATTTATCGCCAAAATGTGCCATGATTATACCACCAAGTGGTCTAGCTAAATATCCTGCGGCAAAAATTCCATAAGTATTAAACATTTTCCAAAATGGACTTAAATCTTCAGGAAAAAAATTTTTAGAAATATAACTTGCAAAAAAATACAAAAATGATAAAATCGTAAAATTCTAAAGTCCCTCCCAAAGAAGAAAGACTCAAAACTTTTATGTCTTTTTTAGTAAGATTTTTACCCACGATTAATCCATCTCATAAGTATCATCATCACTATAATCATCATCGTATTCATAATCATCATCATCATAATTATATGATCTTTGATTATTTGCATAAGTATCATCATCTGCTTCATCATACATTTCATCATCATAATTTTCAAATTCTTCATCATCATAAGCCATTGCAAATCCTTTAAAATTTTTTAGTAGTATTTTAATATAAAAATATACATTTTGGTATAATTTTTCAAACTTTACTTAAGGAAAAATATGAATTTAACGCATTTAGATGAAAAAAATCACCCCAAAATGGTAGATGTAAGTCAAAAAGATATTACCCAAAGAGAAGCTTGTGCAAGCGGTAAAATATACATGAGTAAAGAAGCATTTGAAGCTATCATTGAAAACAAAGCTAAAAAAGGGCCTGTTTTGCAAACTGCCATCACAGCAGCCATAATGGGAGCTAAACAAACTTCAAATCTTATCCCAATGTGTCATCCTTTAATGATCTCAAAAGTACAAACCCATATAGAAGAAAACAAAGAAGAATGTTCTTTTCAACTCTTTGTAACCGTAAAATGTGAAGGAAAAACAGGGGTTGAAATGGAAAGCTTAACAGCTGTTAGCATTGGGCTTTTAACTATTTATGATATGGTTAAAGCTATTGATAAAAGTATGCAAATTACTGATATAGTTTTAGAAAGCAAAGAAGGAGGAAAAAGTGGTAAATATCTGCGATCTTAAAAAAGAACCTATTATAAACTACCCTACTTTTTGGGATTATAAAGTCGTTTTTGAAGCTGAAGTTGATGCTTTAGAAATTTTTACCCAAATACTCAATGAAAGAGAATTTAAATATAAAATCTCAAATACTAGCAAACAAGGAACATATAAAAGTTATCTTTTAAGTGTTTATGTCGATAGTAAAGATGATCGTTTAAATATTTTTAATCAATTAAAAAGTAAAGCGAAATTTGTATTATAAAAAAGGAAAAATATGAAAAATTTAGCCATAATTTTTGAAAATTCTCTCTTAGCTTGTGAAAAAAATGAAATTCCAAACTTAATTAGTGAGCTTGTTTTTAATCTAAGTTATAAAAAAATTAGTTTTGAAAATACTAGCAATGAAGAGCTTTTTGCTATCTTTTCTAAAGTATTAGAAAAACTTGGACTTATAAATGAAGAAAATATTTCCAAAATAATCCAAGGTATTATTAAAGCTAGAGTTGAAGAAGATAAAAAAGCATTTTTTGTTTATATTAACGAATATGGCAAATTAAAAGTAAAAATAGAAGAACAAAAAAACACCATTAAACACAAAATTTGCGATAACTTTTTTGATTTAGAAAAGACTTTAAAAGATTTAAATTTAAATGAATTTAATATAAGTATCAATGATGCAATGCTTTATGATATAGAAATACTAGGCCTTTTAAAAGAAACTGCCGAGAGTGCTTTTATCACAACTTTAGAAAAAGGTGAAAACATAGAACTTACATCTTGTGAAATCGCTAAAAACCTTGTATTTAATGCAATTTGTGAAGGAAGCTTTGAAAAAGAAAGAATTTTAAAAATATCCCAAGTAGTTTTAAATGCTGCTTTTGAACTTGCTAACGAATCAAAGGCTTTTACTTATGATTTATGTATAGGAAGTATTTATGGGACACAAGAAGGAATTTCTTTGGCGATTGAAAAATTTAAATCAAGCTTTGCATATAGCGCTTTAGAACATGATTTAAAAAATAAAGAAAAAGAACTTATAGACATAGAGCAAGAATTTATCCAAATGCTTAAAAAAATATCATTAGAATTTAATAATCCCGTAAAAGATATACTTAAAGATTTATTAGAAAATAAATTTGACACTTTATTTGCCAAATTTAAACGCTTAATACAAGAAAACAGAGAGCAAATTCTTATCAAAATTAATGAAATTAAACAAAATCCAAAAATTGATGATTTTAGCAAGCTAGCACAAAGCAAACTCAATATCTTAGCCAAAGAGTTAAATGAACTCGAAAAACTCGCAAGCCATAAATATAAAAATTTAGATAAAAACAATGCAAAAGAATTGGGAGTGAGATTGTGGGAAAAAGCAAAAAAATTAATTAAAAAAAATATTAATTGATAATTAATTTTTAAAAATTAAAATTACAAAAATAAAATACGGAGGAAATTATGTTTAACACTTTGAAAGTTAAATTGTCTTTAATGGCAAATTTTTTCACTGCGCTAAGTTTGATTATTTTAGGTGTGTTAAGTTTTTACTTTACCAAAACATACCTTTATGATAATGAGCTAAAAAGGCAAAATGATATTTTACAAGTTGCTCGAACTTCTTTAGAAACATTTCGGAAGCACAATAGTGATTTAATTTTAAATTTGGAAAAAACAATTTTGGAATTTCCATATGAAAAATTAAATTCCGAACAAGCTTTGATAGATAATGTTGGCTCTATTTTAAAATCATATAGAAAAGCTTCTGGAGTTTTATCTGCTTTTATAAGTTTAGATAATGGAGAAAATCTTGTAAGTAATGATATTAGTGATAAAAATAATAAAAATATCGAAATTTATGGACAAAATATCAACTATGATGCTAGAACTAGACCATGGTATATTGGAGCCAAAGAAAATAAAGATATTTTCATCACTTCTCCTTATATTGATAAAGCAACAAATCAATATGTAATAACATATACTAAATCTATATATAAAAATGGTAATTTTGTAGGAATTATTGGGGTTGATATTCCAGTAAAAGAGCTTCAAGAAAATTTTGAAAATATGCCTGGTAATAGCTTTTTATTTGATGAAAATGGAAAGATATTTGTTGCTAAAAACAAACAGTTATTAGATCCATCGGTAGATCATGGACCGGTATTAAATGCACACAAACAAAATGGTGATTATTCTTTCTTTGAATATGGATTAAAAGGAAAAGAAAGACTAGGTATATGTGCTAAAATATCTTCTTACCTTGTTTGTAGCACCGAAAGTGCTGATGTTATAAATGAGCCTATTTTCAAAACAGCAACAATACAAACAATTGTTGTAAGTATCATGGTTGCCTTAAGTGTTATCATACTCTACTTCATCATCTCTTATTAT